>DASSVA010000001.1:0-3102 GCA_035706385.1 Solimonas sp.
CTTGACCGGCGCGCTGTTGCTGGCCCTGACGACGGGTCCGGCGGTGGCAAAGGTCTCCGCACAGGAAGCCGCCGAGCTCGGCAAGTCCCTGACGCCGGTTGGCGCCGAACGGGCCGGCAACAAGGACGGCACGATCCCGGCGTGGGAGCCCGAACCGAAGCGCGGCGCGCTGAAGGGCATGTTCCCGAACAATCCGAAGATCGACGCGGAAAAGCCGCTGTTCACGATCACGAAAGCCAACATGGCCAAGTACGAGGACAAGCTGACCGAAGGCCACAAGAAGCTGTTGAATCTGTACAGCGACTACAAGATGAACGTCTATCCGTCGCATCGTGTGGTCGACTGGCCGGACAAGATCAAGGAAATGACGATCAAGAACGCGACGACGTGCTCGATCCAGGGCACCGACGTTCTCGACAACTGCACCGGCGGCTTCCCGTTCCCGATTCCGAAGACCGGCGCCGAGCCGATCTGGAATCACAAGCTGAAATGGCGCGGCGAGGCGGTCACGCGCTTCAACAACCAGATGATCGTGCAGCAGAACGGTGACTATCAGCTCACCAAGATCATCGAGGACGTGCAGTTTCCGTACGCGTCGATCAAGGACCCGCATACGCTGAAGGCCGGCGGTAACGGCGAGTACCTCGAGTACCTGTCGCACGTCGTCGCGCCACCGCGTCTGGCCGGCACCTACATCCTCGTGCACGACAAGACCGGCACCGGCGCCGACGGCCGCGCCGCGTGGCTGTACTCGCCGGGCCTGAAGCGCATCCGCCGCGCACCGACGGTCTGCTGCGACAACCCGTACGAAGGCACCGACGGTCACCAGTTCTACGACCAGGTCGACATGTTCAACGGCGTGCTCGAACGCTATACGTGGAAGATCGTCGGCAAGAAGGAGTTCTACATTCCGTACGACTCCAACAAGATCGCCGGCAACACCGTCAAGTACAAGGATCTGGTCCGCCCGCGTCATCTGAATCAGGACCTGCCGCGCTACGAACTGCATCGCGTCTGGGTCGTCGAAGCCAATCTGCGTCCGGGCACCAGCCACACGTTCAAGAAGCGTCGTTTCTACATCGACGAGGACGCGTGGACGATCGCCGCGGTCGACGATTACGACAATCGCGATCAGCTCTATCAGTTCCAGGAAGGCCACATCATCAGCGCGCCGAACCTGCAGGCCGCGACGACGGTTCCGGAAGTGATCTATCACTTCACCTCGGGCCGCTACTTCATCACGGCGGCATGGAACGAAGACAAGCCGATCGACGCGACCGTGCATTTCAATTCGAGCTACTTCACCGCGCCGTCGGTGCAGAAGATGACGACGCGCTGAGCGCGTATGCATCAGGCAGCGTGACATCAGGCCGCCGGAGTGATCCGGCGGCTTTTTTTTGAGATGAGTCCGACATGAAATACGAACAGAAGCAAAGCTTCGACAAGCCGGCATCGACCGTCATCAAGATGTTCGGCGACCGCCGCTACTTCGAGCGCAAATACGCCGAGCTCGGCTTCAGGAACGTCGAGGTGCTGGAACACGAGAAGAACGGCGATCACTTCACGATCCGCATCCGCTACACGGCGGCGGCCGACGTGCCGGTGCCGGATTTCGCGAAGAAGTTCGTGCCGAGCGAGATGAACATCGTGCAGCGCGACACCTGGGACCTGAAGAAGAAGACCGGCCGGCTCGAAGTCGAGTTGCGCGGCATTCCGCTGAAAGTCGGTGCCGCGATGCGCCTCGCCGACGAAGGCAAGGGTTGCGCCAACACGCTGGCCTGGGACGTCAGCTGCTCGATTCCGCTGGTCGGCGGCAAGCTTGAAAAGCTGCTGGTCTCCGACATCCAGGCCAAGGCCGACGCCGATCTCGCCGCGTCGCGCAAGATCCTCGCCGACTATTGAACGCCATGCTGAGGAGATTCCGTCTGTTCAGCTGCGTTCGCGCTGCCGATAATGCCGCGTCATGAAATCCGACAAAACCGAATCCGCTCGCGGCGATGAGCCGATGACACTGTGGCAGACGCTGCAGAGCGTCGCCGCGGCGATGTTCGGCGTGCAGAGCAGCAAGAACCGCCAGCGCGATTTCAGTCGCGGCAAACCGCTGCATTTCATCGTCATCGGCATCTTCATGGTCGGCGTCTTCGTCACCGTCCTGATCGTGCTCGTCAAGTTCCTGCTGCATCGCGCCGGTCTGTGACCGCATCGCATCCGGGGGGCGTCATGAACAAGATACTGTGGCTCGTCGTCGGTCTGTGCTGCGGGACGGCGTTCGCGGGCGAACCGCCGGCCTGGGTCGCCGAGAGCAATCGCAACGCCGACGTGTTGTTGAAGGTCATCGCCGAGTTTTCTCCCGAGAGCGCCGGCGAGCTCGGCGTCGACGGCTACGACGAACGGGTCGTCGATCTCGGCCCGAAAGTCGACGCGCGCAGCCGCGCGGCCTTGCAGCAGGCGATCGCCGAACTGCAGGCGCGCCGCGGCAAGACCGACGATCCGGCGGTGCTGCAGGATCTCGACATCCTGATCGACGCCGCGCAGCGCAATCTCGATACCTCGACGCTCGACGAACAGCTGCTGCTGCCGTACTACGGCGTGCCGGGCATGGTGTTCAGCGGCATCAAGGCGCTGCTCGATCCGCGCATTCCGAAAGAGCGCCAGGCTGCCGCGCTGGTCCGCCTGCGGCGCTATGCGGGGCTCGAAAAGGGCTCGACGCCGATCACCGAACTCGCCGAAGCGCGCATGCGCGAACGGTTCGGCGACAAGGCGCTGGTTGGTCCGTATCGCGGCGAGGTCGAGCAGGATCTCGCCGACGCACCGACGTACATCGACGGCATCGGCAAACTGTTCGCCGCGTCCGGCATCAAGGACTACGAAGCGCCGCTCGCGACGCTCACTGCGCAGCTGAATGCGTACGACGAGTGGGTGCGCAAGGAAATCCTGCCGCGCACGCGTGCCGATCATCGCCTGCCGCCGGCGCTGTACGCCGACAATCTCAAGCAGGTCGGCGTCACCGACCTCGCGCCGGACGAGCTGATCCGCCGTGCGCAGCTGAGCTTCGTCGAGATCCAGAACGAGATGCGCGCGCTGGCGCCTCTGGTCGCCAAA
>DASSVA010000002.1:0-6109 GCA_035706385.1 Solimonas sp.
CGATTCCGTGCATGGCGACATCGCGATGCGCCTGCAGAACGTGCCCTGGGATCAGGCGCTCGACATCATCCTGCGCTCCAAGGGCCTCGGCATGCGCCAGCAGGGCAACGTGATGATGGTTGCGCCGATCGACGAGATCGCCGCGCGCGAGAAAGCCGAGATGGAAGCGCTGCAGCAGAAGACCAATCTCGCGCCGCTGCGTTCGGAAATCATCCAGGTCAATTACGCGAAGGCGTCCGACATCAAGGCGCTGCTCGGTTCCGACAAGACCTCGATGCTCAGTGAACGCGGCCGCGTCACCGTCGACGAGCGCACCAACACGCTGCTGGTGCTCGAAACGCGCGACAAGATCGACGAGATCCGCAAGCTGGTCGCGCGCCTCGACATTCCGGTGCGGCAGGTGCTGATCGAATCGCGCATCGTCATCGCCAACGAGGATTTCGCGCGCGACATCGGCACCAAGTTCGGCGTCAGCACGATCGGTTCGGTCGGCAATACGCGCATCGGCCAGAGCGGCAACAACACCGGTTCGCGCGATGTCGTCAACGGCACGATCCCGACGCTCGACAACTCGTATTCGATCAACCTGCCGGCCGCCGCCACTGCGCCGAGCCTGGGCTGGACGATTCTCGGCTCCGATTTTCTCATCGACCTCGAATTGCAGGCGCTGCAGACCGAAGGCCGCGGCGAAGTGATTTCGTCGCCGCGCGTCGTCACCGCGAACGGCAAGCAGGCGACGATCGAACAGGGTCGCGAGATTCCGTATCAGACCTCGAGCGGCAACACCGGCACCAACACGCAGTTCAAGAAAGCGGTGCTGTCGCTGACGGTGTCGCCGCAGATCACGCCGGACAACCGCGTGATCATGGATCTGAACGTCACCAACGACAGCCAGGGCGAGAACGTCACGACCGGCACCGGTTCGGCACCGGCGATCGACACGCGCAAGCTCGATACCCAGGTCCTGATCCGCAGCGGCGACACGGTCGTGCTCGGCGGCGTGTTCCAGCGCGAATCGACGACCGGCGCGTCCAAGGTGCCGCTGCTCGGCGACATTCCGCTGCTCGGCTTCCTGTTCCGCAACGGCAGCAAGTCCGATACCAAACGTGAGCTGCTGATTTTCGTCACGCCGAAAGTTCTGCAGGAAGGCTTGAAGGTCAACTGAGGATCGCGGCCGGATTTCGTGCAGCGGCTCGCGATCCGGCGCGGCGCAGACGATGGCGGGTAGCCGCAACATCTTCCTGGTCGGGCCGATGGGTGCCGGCAAGACCACGGTCGGGCGGCGTCTGGCCGAATTGCGCGGCCTGGAATTCATCGACAGCGACCACGAGATCGAGGCGCGCACCGGCGTCGATATCCCGTATATCTTCGAGCGCGAAGGCGAAGCGGGTTTTCGCAAGCGCGAAAGCCAGGTCATCGGCGAGCTGGCGCTGCGCGGCGGCATCGTGCTGGCGACCGGCGGCGGCGCGATTCTCGATGCCGACAACCGGCGCGTGCTCGCCGCGCATGGTTACGTGGTCTATCTGCATGCGTCGATCGACCAGCAGCTGCATCGCACGGCGCGCGCCGACAATCGGCCGCTGTTGCAGAACGTCGCCGATCGCCGCGGCGTGCTGGGCACGCTGTTCGCGCAGCGCGATCCGCTCTATCGCGAGATCGCCGATCTGATCGTCAATACCGACGGCCGCAGCGCGAAGACGCTGGTCCACGAAATCGAACGCGGGCTGGACGGCTCGGCACCGCCCATTTGATACGATGCGCGCCGCTGCCCGCGCTGCCCGCTCACGAACCCATGGACACTCTCGACGTCGAACTCGGCCCGCGCCGCTATCCGATCCACATCGGTGCCGGTCTGCTGCAGCGCGCAGATCTGCTCGATGACGTCCGCGCGCGGCCGTTGCGGCTGATCACCGACGAGCATGTCGCCGCGCATTATCTGATCGAGATGCAGCGCACGCTCGCGCTCGATGATGCGCAGGTGCTGGTGCTGCCGGCCGGCGAAACCGGCAAGACGATGGCGACCGTCGAACAGGTGATGGACTGGCTGCTGGCGACGAGCCTGCCGCGCGACGGCGCGCTGGTCGCGCTCGGCGGCGGCGTGATCGGCGACCTCGTCGGTTTCTGCGCGGCGATCTATCAGCGCGGCATCGATTTCGTGCAGGTGCCGACGACGCTGCTCGCGCAGGTCGACTCCAGCGTCGGCGGCAAGACCGGCGTCAACCATCCGCGCGGCAAGAACATGATCGGCGCGTTTCATCAGCCGCGCCTGGTCGTCGCCGACACGACGACGCTCGCGACACTGTCGCGCCGCGAACTGCTCGCCGGCCTCGCCGAGATCATCAAGTACGGCATGCTCGGCGATGCGGACTTCTTCGCGTGGCTCGAACGCAACGTCGACGCGCTGCTCGCGCTCGACGAGGCCGCGCTGCGCCACGCGATCCGCCGCAGCTGCGAGATGAAGGCTTTGATCGTCGCGCAGGATGAACGCGAATCGCTGGCCGGCGGCGCCGGACCGCGCGCGTTGCTCAATCTCGGCCACACCTTCGCGCACGCGATCGAGACGTTCACGCATTACAGCGAGTGGCTGCATGGCGAGGCGGTCGCCACCGGCCTGTGCATGGCGGCCGATCTTTCCGCGCGGCTCGGCGGACTGTCGGCGCACGATGCGCAGCGCTGCACGCAATTGATCGAACGCAGCGGGCTGCCGGTGCGCGTGCCGGCCGGCATGCGCGTCGACGATTTCCGCCGGTTGATGAGCCTCGACAAGAAAGTCGCGAGCGGCAAGCTGCGCCTGATCCTGATGCGCGGTCTCGGCGACGCGCTCGTCAGCGGCGATTTCGATCCGGCGGCGCTCGACGCGACGTTGCGGCATTACTGCGGCGACTGAACGTGACGGCCGAGCGCGCGCCGTACGCTGCCGACGAAACGCGTTCGCGCGGTCGCCGTCACGACGAAGGGGGTTCGGGACACCGCAGCCAGTACCAGCGCGATCGCGACCGCATCATCCATTCGGCGGCGTTCCGCCGGCTCGAATACAAGACCCAGGTCTTCGTCAATCACGAAGGCGATCTGTTTCGCACGCGGCTGACGCATTCGGTCGAAGTCGCGCAGATCGCGCGGACGATCGCGCGCAGCCTGCGCTTGCACGAGGATCTCTGCGAAGCGGTGTCGCTCGCGCACGATCTCGGCCACACGCCGTTCGGCCACGCCGGACAGGAAGCGCTCAACGAGTGCATGAAGCCGTACGGCGGCTTCGAGCACAATGCGCAGTCGCTGCGCGTCGTCGACGAGCTCGAAGACAAATACGCCGAGTTCCTCGGCCTGAACCTGATGTTCGAGACGCGCGAAGGCATTCTCAAGCACTGCTCGAAAGCGCGCGCCGAACGACTCGGCGACGTCGCCGAACGTTTCCTGACGAACCGCCAGACCACGCTCGAAGCGCAGCTCGCGAATCGCGCCGATGAGATCGCGTACAACAATCACGATATCGACGACGGCCTGCGCGCGCGCCTGCTGACGATCGAGCAGTTGCGTCAGGTCGCGCTGTTCCGGCGGCATCACGACGAAGTGATCGCACGCTACGGCGAGATCACGCCCAAGCAGCAGCGTCACGAAACGATACGCCGCATCATCAACACACTGGTCACCGATCTCATCGCGCATTCGAAACGCATGCTCGCCGACGCGAAGATCGAGACACTCGACGATGTACGCGCACGACCGCTGCCGCTGATCGCGTTTTCACCGGCGGTCAGCGCCGGGAACGACGAGCTCAAGCGCTTCCTGCGCGAGCACCTTTACCAGCACCATCAGGTGTACCGGATGATGGTCAAGGCCAAGCGCGTGATCCGCGAACTGTTCGACGCGCTGATCGACGATCCGCGCCTGCTGCCGCCGGACTTCTTCGGCGCCGCGCAGCGGCTCGAAGCGGCGGAAGGCGCGACGGGGCGTGCGCGCGTCGTCGCCGATTACGTCGCCGGCATGACCGATCGCTACGCGCTCGACGAGTACGAACGGCTGTTCGATCCGCGGCGACTGCGCTGACGGAAAAGTGATGACGATGAAAGCCATCGATGCGGCGGTGCGTTTGCGAAGCGTGCGCCGGCTGCCGGCGATCGGCCTCGCGGCGATGCTCGTTGCCTGCGGCAGCAGCAGCGCGCCCTCGCCGCGCGCCGCCGCCGGTCCGGATTACGCGGCATGGGTGAACCCGTTCGTCGGCACCGACGCCGGCGCGCCCGACTTCGGCACCGGCGGCGGCGCCGGCAACAACTACCCCGGCGCGACGCTGCCGTTCGGCATGGTGCAGTTCTCGCCCGACACCTCGCCGTCGGTCATCAATTATCCCGGCGGCTACACGTATTCCGACCGCAAGATCGAAGGCTTCAGTCTCACGCACGTTTCCGGCGCGGGCTGTTCGATCTTCCAGGATTTTCCGTTTCTGCCGACGTTGACGCCGATTGACCAGTCGCCGGCCGAATTGCTCAGCGCCGGTCTCAAGCCGGCGTTCCTCGCCGACTTCGATCATCTCCATGAAGAGGCCGCGCCCGGCTATTACCGCGTACGCCTGAACCCGGACGGCGCGCAGCCGATCGACGTCGCGCTGTCCGCGACCGAGCGCACCGGCATGGCGCGTTTCGATTTCCCCGCCGGCAGCGCGCCGCAGGTGCTGGTCAATGCCGGCGGCAGCCAGATGCCGGACGATCGCGCCGAGGTGCAGATCGATCCCGCACGCAACGAGATCAGCGGCAGCGCGCGCAGCGGCGGGTTCTGCTATCAGGACGACCGCTATTCGGTTTACTTCGTCGCCGAATTCGATCGCCCGTTCGCGCATTGGGGCACCTGGTCGCGCGCGCTGCTGTCGCCCGGCGCGACGCAGGCGTCCGACATCGGCGTGCGGATCACGCACGTCGATCCGATTCCCAACGTGCCGATCACGATTCCCGGCAATCCGAGCCTGACCGCGCGCGCCGGCGCCTATGTCGGATTCGATGCCGATGACGGCGGCACGGTGCGGATGCGCGTCGGCATTTCGTTCGTCAGTGTCGACAAAGCGCGTGCGAACCTGCACGCCGAGAATCCATCCTGGGATTTCGACGCCGTGCGCGACGCCGCGCGCGCCCGCTGGAACCGCGAGCTGTCGCGCATCCGCATCGAAACCGGCGACACGCGCTTGCGGCGGATGTTCTATACCGCGCTCTACCACGCGCTGCTCGCGCCGACGCTGTACAGCGATGCCGACGGCGAATATCTGGGCATGGACGATGCCGTGCATCAGGCCGGCGCGCAGCCGGTCTACGGCACGTATTCGGGCTGGGACATCTATCGCACGCAATGGCCGCTGCTGGCGATGCTCGATCCGCAGCGCGCCAGCGACATGACGCAGACGCTGGTGCGCAACGCGCAGCAGAGCGGCTGGCTGCCGAAGTGGTCGTACGCCAACCAGCACACCAACGTCATGGTCGGCGATCCGGCGGCGATCATGATCGCCAGCGCCTATGCGTTCGGCGCACGCGACTTCGACACCGCCGCCGCGCTCGACGCGATGATCAAGGGCGCCACACAGCCGGCCGCGCCGGCGCAGAGCCTGCTGCCCGGCAACGCCGGTTACGTCGAACGCGCCGGCCTCGCCGAATACCGGGCGCTCGGCTACATCCCCTATGAGGAAAACGTCTCCGGGACGCTGATGATCGCCAACGGTGGCCTGATCTGGGGAAGCGCGGCGACGACACTGGAATACGCGCTCGCCGATTTCGCGATCGACCGCTATGCCGACGCGCTCGGACAGGCGACGCGCAGCGCGCCGCTGCGCGCGAGCGCCGGCAACTGGAAAAACCTGTTCAATCCGCAGACCGGCATGATCGAGCCGCGTCTGGCCGCGGGCCCGTTCACGACGCTCGGCAATCCGCTGACCGGCGACGGTTTCGTCGAAGGCAGTTCGGCGCAATACACCTGGTTCGTGCCGCACGACACCGGCGAGCTGGTGGAAAAGATCGGCGGCCGCGAAGCCGCCGCGACGCGGCTCGACGAATTCTTCAGTGAACTGAACGGCGGTCCGACGTCGCCGCACGCCTATCTCGGCAACGAGCCGACGCTGTTCACGCCGTGGCTC
>DASSVA010000003.1:0-6658 GCA_035706385.1 Solimonas sp.
ATGCTGACCTGCGCGAGCGGATCGAGCCGCGCCGCGGCGTTGGTGCTGACCCAGGCGCCGAACGAGAAGCCCATCAGCACCAGCGGCCCGGCCGGCAGCCGCTCACGCAGCCATCCGGCGAGAAACACCGTGTCGTCGGTCTCGCCGCGACCTTCGTCGTGCAGGCCCTCGCTGCGGCCGACACCGCGGAAATTGAAACGCAGCGCATACAACCCGGCCTTCTGCGCGCACGAGGCGAGCGTGTAGACGACCTTGTTGCTGAGCGCGCCGCCGAGCAGCGGATGCGGATGGCAGATCAGCGCGTAGCCGGGCTGTTTGCGCGGCTGGCGCGGGCCGGCGAAGCTGGCTTCGATCAGGCCGGCGGGACCGCGGATCAGCTCGGTGCGGCTCTCGCCGGCGGCGGGCAGCGAATCGGACATGGGACGCGTGCGGACGGATGGAGCGCCCATTTTGCCTGATCGACAGAATCCGCTTGCCAGCCGCCACGCGGAACCGTCAGCATCCGCGTTCATGAACGCCGCGCCCAGCCCCTCGCCCGCTCCGCTGACCCAGCGCTATCCGCGGCTCGCCGAAATGATCGGCATCGACCTGCGTACGCTGGCGCTGTTCCGCGTCGCGCTCGGCCTGGTGCTGTTGTGGTGCGTGCTGAGCTGCTTCCGCGATCTGAACGCGTTCTGGACCGACGCCGGCGTGATGCCGCGGACCTGGATGATCGACAGCGACAGCCGCTGGCGCCTGTCGCTGTATCTGGTCAACGGCCAGCAATGGTTCGTCGCGAGTCTGCTGATCGTGCAGGCCGTGTTCGCGGCGATGTTCGCGCTCGGCTGGCGCATGCGGCTGGCGGCGATCGCCTCGTTCGTGTTGTGGGCGTCGCTGATCAACCGCAATCCGGTCGTGCTGATCGGCGGCGACCTGCTGCTGTGCTGCCTGCTGTTCTGGGCGATGTTCCTGCCGCTGGCCGCGCGCTGTTCGGTCGACGCCGCGCTCAGCACCACGCCGCCGCCGCACGAAAACCTGCACGTCTCGTGGGCGTCGCTCGGCCTGCTCGTGCAGGCGATGTCGGTGTACTTCTTCAGCGCGATCATGAAATCCGGGCACGAGTGGTTTCCCGATTTCACCGCGGTCTATTACGCGCTGATGCTCGACCGCCACGCGCTGCCGTTCGGTCACTGGCTGCTGAATTTCCCCGGCCTGCTGAAGCTGCTGTCGGTCTATGTCTATTTCCTCGAACTGCTCGGCCCGATCCTGATCTTCACGCCGTATTTCCTGCGGCCGGTGCGGCTGGCGATCATGCTGTGCCTGATGGCGATGCACATCGGCTTCCTGCTGTGCCTGCAGCTCGGCCATTTCCCGTTCGTCAGCCTCGCGTCGCTGACGATCTTCGCCGGCGGCTGGCTGTGGGATGCGCAGGCGCGGCGCCGCGCCGCGCGGCTGACCCCACCGCCACGGCTTTACTACGACCGCGACTGCGGCTTCTGCCTGAAGTCGTGCCTGCTGCTGCGCCAGCTGCTGGTCATTCCCGAGCTGCAGATCGCACCGGCGCAGGACACGCCGCGCGCGAAGACGCTGCTCGAAGCCAATTATTCGTGGGTGCTGATCGACAGCGACGAGCAGGCGTATCTGAAATGGCCGGCGTTGACGATGCTGGTGCGCCGCTCGGCGGTGTTCGGCTGGCTGTCGCCGCTGCTGCGCATCGCCGCGCTGACCCAACCCGGCAACGCCGTCTACGACTGGGTCGGTCGCCATCGCGGCGCGTTCGGCACACTGAGCGCCGCGCTGCTGCCGATGCGCGACACGCGCTTCGAAGTCTCGCGCCACTGGTATCGCGTCGCCGGCGTGTTCGTCGTGCTGGTGTTCGTCTGGAACCTGCACACGATCCGCCTGCTGCCGGCGCGCAGCTACCACGCGATGACGCCGCTGTTCCGCGTGCTGCGCATCGATCAGTTGTGGAACATGTTCGCGCCGTATCCGCTCAAGGAGGACGGCTGGTGGGTGTTCCCGGCGCGGCTCGCCGACGGCTCCGAGATCGACCTGCTGCATCCGCAGCGCGGCGCGCCGGACTACGGCAAGCCGGAGAACTACGCGACCGAGCAGGAGAACATCCGCTGGCTGACCTATCGCGGCCGGCTCTGGCAGAAGCAGTACGCCGCGCATCGCCGCTGGTATGGAAAATATCTGTGCCGGCAGTGGAATGCCGGCCATCACGGCCACGAACGGTTGATGAGCTTCCAGATGATCTACATGCTCGAACGCACGCCGCCGCCCGGCGAAACGCCGCAGGTCGAGCAGGTCGTGACCTGGCGACAGGACTGCTATCCCGATCCCGTCCGCAGCGCGCCGTGAGCGTTGCAAGCGTGCCGGTCGAACTGATCGACATCGGCGCAAACCTCGCGCACGACAGCTTCGACGCCGATCGCGACGCGGTGCTGGCGCGCGCGCGCGACGCCGGCGTCGCGCAGATCGTCGTCACCGGCAGTTCGCTCGACAGCACGCGGCGCGCGATCGAACTCGCGCGCGAACATCCGCGCACGCTGCACGCGACCGCCGGGCTGCACCCGCACCATGCGTCGGAATGGAATGCCGACGTCGCCGCGCGGCTGCGCGATCTCGCCGCCGCACCGCAGATCGTCTCGCTCGGCGAATGCGGGCTCGATTACAACCGCAATTACTCGACGCCGATCGATCAGCGCCGCGCGTTCGCGGCGCAGCTGCAAATGGCGGTCGAGCTGCGCAAACCGCTGTTCCTGCATCAGCGCGACGCGCACGGCGATTTCCTCGCGATGTTGCGCGAGCATCGCCCGCAGCTCGGCGATGTCGTCGTGCACTGTTTCACCGACACGCGCGACGCGTTGCGCGACTATCTCGCGCTCGGCTGCCACATCGGCATCACCGGCTGGATCTGCGACGAGCGTCGCGGCCGGCACCTGATCGAGGCGGTCGTCGACATCGGCGACGATCGCCTGATGCTGGAGACCGACGCGCCGTATCTGCTGCCGCGCACGGCGCCGAAGGAACTGACCGGCGCCAATCGCCGCAACGAGCCGGCGCTGCTGCGCTTCGTGCTCGACGCGGTCGCGCAGGCGCGCGGACAGACGGCCGAAGCGCTCGCGCGACTCAGCACCGCGAACGCGCGCCGCTTCTTCGCGCTCGCCGCGCCCGCCTGAACGGCGCGCCGGCGACGCGTCCAACAAAAACGGCCCCGCGTCGGGGCCGTTCTCGAACTTCACCGCTTGCGAGTTACGCCGACGGCTTGACCGTGCGCAGATACGGCTTGAGCGTCTTGAAGCCCTGCGGGAACAGCTTCTTCGCGTCCTCGTCCTTGACCGACGGCACGATGATCGCGTCGTCGCCCGGCTTCCAGTTCACCGGCGTCGCGAGCTTCTGCGAATCGGTCAGCTGCAGCGAATCGATCACGCGCAGGATCTCGTCGAAGTTGCGGCCGGTCGACGCCGGATAGGTCAGGATCAGGCGGATCTTCTTGTTCGGATCGATGATGAACACGCTGCGCACGGTCAGCGTGTCGCTGGCGTTCGGATGGATCATGTCGTAGAGATTCGCGACTTTCCTGTCGGGATCGGCGATCAGCGGAAAGTTCAGCGCGCTGCCCTGCGTCTCCTCGATGTCCTTGCTCCAGCCGTGGTGATCCTCGAGCTTGTCGACCGACAGGCCGATCGCCTTGACGTGGCGCTTGTCGAAATCCGGCTTGATCCTGGCGGTATAGCCGAGCTCCGTCGTGCAGACCGGCGTGTAGTTCTTCGGGTGCGAAAACAGCACGCCCCAGGAATCGCCGAGCCAGTCGTGGAAGCGGATGCGGCCAGCGGTGGTTTCGGTTTCGAAATCGGGGGCGGTGTCGCCGAGTCTGAGGCTCATCTGAAATTCTCCGGCCGGTGGAAAAGACGCCTATTAGGGACCTTCCGCAAAACGAGTTCAAGGCATATGCACAGACCGTTTTCGACGGCACCGGCGACGCGGCGCGCCGGCCTCAGGCGGCGCGCGTCTGGCGCAGGAAGCGCGTCGACAGGCCGACCGCGGCGATGCTGAGACCACCGATGAAACCGCACCAGACGCCGGCCGGCCCCAGTGCGCTCCTGAACGTCAGCGTCGCCGCCAGCGGCAGGCCGACGATCCAGTACGCGGCGACCGTGATCATCATCGGCACGCGCGTGTCCTTGATGCCGCGCAGCGCGCCGTTCGCGGTCGCCTGGATGCAGTCGACGATCTGGAACACGGCGGCATACGCGAGAAAGCCGACCGCGATCCGCGCGACCGCGTCGACGTTGGTGTAGAGCGCAACGATCGCATGCGGCGCGAGCAGCATCACGCTCGCCGAGAACAGCGCGAAACCGACGCCGATCAGCATGCCGGCGCGACCGCGCAGCGCGACCGCCGCGGCATCGCCGGCGCCGACCGCGTGGCCGACGCGCACCGTCGCGGCCATGCCGATCGACAACGGGATCATGAACATCAGCGACGCCCAGTTGATCGCGATCTGGTGCGCGGCCATCGTCTCGGCGCCGAAATGCGCGACCAGCAGCGCGCCGACCTGGAACAGGCTCGCCTCGGCGGTGACGATCGCGGCGATCGGCAAGCCGAGCCGCAGCACCTGCGCTGCCGCCGCGCGCCACGGCCACGGTCCGGCGCGCATGACCTGCAGCGCATGCAGACGCGGCGTGCGCCGGTACTGCGCGGCGTAGACGAACACCATCGCGCAGTCGGCGATCGACAACGCATAGCCGGCGCCGCGCGGCCCCAGCGCCGGCAGGCCGAAATGACCGTACATCAGCGCATAACCGAGCGTGCCGTTGACGATCAGGCCGACCAGCCCGGCGACCAGCGACAGGCGCGTCAGGCCGTGCGCATCGGCGGCATTGCGCTGCGCGAAGTTGATGCAGGTCGGAATCGGCGCCCAGACCAGTGCGCGCAGATAGCCGTCGGCGTACGCGCGCGTATCGGCCGACAGCGCCAGCAGGTCGAGCACCGGCTCGCGGACCCAATGCAGCAGCAACACCCAGACGCCGCCCATCAGCAGCGCCAGCACCAGCGCGCCGCGCACGAAGCCGCCGATCTCGTGCGCATCACGGCCGGCGCCGACTTTCTGCGCGACGATCGGCGAGACCGCCATGAACAGGCCGGAGAAGAACACGAACATCAGGAAGAACACGTTGGCGCCGACCGCGACCGCCGCGAGCTGCGGCGCGCCGAGCCGGCCGGCGAGGATCGTGTCGACCGTGCCCATGCTGACGAACGAAAGCTGCGCGACGACGATCGGCCACGCCAGACGGAAATACTCGCGCAGTTCGCGGCGCAACGCGGATGATTCGGGGGACGACATGACGATGAACCGCAGGTGATCTCCCGCGCGCGGCGGGACGAAAAAATGACCGCCGGGTGCGACGGGGCGCGTAGTCTGGGCATTTTCTCGAGCCGACGCCAGCGCGACGCCGCGGCGGCGAACGATTAAGCTGCGCGGCATGCCCCGCCGCTTCACGCCCTGAAGCCATGCCGACTGCCACGGACATGGCGATCACGCTCGTCAGCTGTCCGCCGGAACACGCGGAACGGCTCGCGCAGTCGCTGGTCGACGCGCGTCTCGCCGCCTGCGTCAACGTGCTGCCGAAGATGCGCTCGGTCTACCGCTGGCGCGACGCGGTCGAGCACGCCGACGAGGCGCTGCTGCTGATCAAGCATCCGGCGGCGCGCTTCGACACGCTGCGCGCGGCCGTGCTGGACGCGCACCCGTACGAACTTCCGGAAATCGTCGCGGTCCGTATCGACAAGGTTCATCCCCCTTATCTCGACTGGATCATCGCCTCGTGCTCCTGACCCGCATGCTGGGCGTGGCGCTGCTCGGTGTCGCGCTGGGCGTTTCCGCGCGATCGTTCGAGCGCCCGCTCGAAGGCTCGCCGTCGTCCGACGATCTGCTGCCCGCGGCGCAGGCGTTCTCGCTGCTGCCGATCGAACGCGACGGCGACACGCTGCATCTGAGCTGGAACATCGCGCCGGGCTATTACCTGTATCGCCGCCGCATCCGCGTCGAAGCGCTCGCGCCGAGTCCGCTCGGTCTGCGTGCGATCCGCCTGCCGCCAGGCATCGCGCACGTCGACGAGCATTTCGGCGCGGTACAGATCTATCGCGGACTGCTCGACGCCGACGTGCCGACGAGCGGCGCGCTCGACCGGCCGCTGCGCCTGCGCGTCACCTATCAGGGCTGCGCCGACGCCGGCGTCTGCTATCCACCGCAAACCGTCGTTCAAACCATCGGGCGTTGATATGCGCAAGCTCGTCGCGATCGTCCTGTCGATCGCCGCCATCGCCGGCGGCGCGCTGCTGTACCGGCAGCTCGCACCGCATTCGTCATCGCCGATTTCCGTGGCGGCGCCGGCCGTCAATTTCGTCACGCTCGACGGCAAGACGCTGAGCCTCGCGTCCTTGCGCGGCCATTGGGTGCTGATCAACTTCTGGGCGTCGTGGTGCGCGCCGTGCATCGACGAATTGCCGAACCTGGTGCGCGCACAGGACCAGTACGGCGGCCTCGGCCTGAAGATCATCGGCCCGGCGCTCGACGAGCCGGCCCAGGTGCAGCCGATGCTGGCGCGCTTCAAGATCAATTATCCGGTCACCGCCGATTTCGCAGGCGGCGATCTGGCGATGCGCGCGT
>DASSVA010000004.1:0-4829 GCA_035706385.1 Solimonas sp.
CGGTTCTTCGCCCAGCTCTTGCCGATCGCCTTGCCGACATGGACGCCGCGGAATTGCCTGGCGATCGCCAGCGCTTCGCGCCGCATGCGCCGCGTCGCGGCGAGCGAGCCGGTCGCGCCGATCACCATCATGCACTGGCCCTGGCCGATGCCGCGCATGCCGAGATAGCGCTGCAGCCATTTGATCAGTTCGGCGTGGCCGGCGAGCCGCAACTGCGTTTCGGTTTCGACTTCGTTGGAAAGCCGCAGCATCGACAACGGCACTTCGGCCTGCGTGATCGCGCGCGCCGCGTCGATGCCGGCATCCCAGCCCGGGAAAAACACCGCGTGGAAATCCTCGCTCGCCGGCAGACGGCGGACGCGTGCGGTGACCTCGGTCAGCAGACCGAGCCGGCCTTCCGAGCCGAGCACCGCCTCGCGCAGATCGGGGCCGGCCGACGACGCCGGCACACCGCCGATCCGCAGTTCGCCGCGCGGCGTCAGCAGCCGTCCCGACGCGAACAGGTTTTCGATGCGCCCATAGCGCAGCGATTGCTGACCGGACGAGCGCGTCACGACCCAGCCGCCGATCGTCGAGAATTCATACGACTGCGGAAAATGGCCGAGCACCATGCCGTGGCCGCGCAGCTGCGCTTCGACCTGCGGGCCCGGCGTGCCGGCGCCGAACGTCGCGAGCTGCGATTTTTCGTCGAACGCGAGCAGGCGGTTCATCCGCTCGAACGAAATGTTGACGACCGGCCGATCGCCGGCCGGCACGTTCAGATGACCGACGACGCTGGTGCCGCCGCCGTACGGAATGACGATCGCGCCGAGCTGCTGCGCCTCGGCGAGCGCGTCCGCCGCTTCCTCGTGCGAGCCCGGTCGCGCGACCGCATCGGCGACCGGCCCGAAGCGACCGGATTTCATCGCGACCCAGTCGGGAAAGCTCTGGCCGCGCGCGTGCAACAAGCGCAGCCGCGGATCGCTGTCGAAACGCGCCGCGCCGCGCACGCGGCTGTCCGGCACGGCGCGCAGCGCTTCGTCGAGCGTCGCATCGTGCGGGGGCCGGCCGTCGCCGATCCGCGCACGCAGGAACTCGCGCGCGTCGTCGCTCAGTTCGAAATGATCGGATTCATCGCCCCAGCCGTTCCAGCGCCGCATGCGAGCCTGCTCCCGTGGTGAGCGGCGAGTATAGACGGCGGCGTGTGGTGGCTGAATCCAGGGAAGTGCGGAGAGCGCCTCGCTTTGAAGCGTCTCACTTTGAATTTGGAATACCCGTCATTGCGAGCCGCAGCGCGGCGAAGCAATCCAGCAGCGCAGCCAGATCAAGCGGCGGACTGGATTGCTTCGCCGGCCTTCTGCCGCCTCGCAATGACGAAGTTCGTACTGGGACATTACCCAAGCCCGGCAACGGCACTGCGCAGCTTTTTACGCGGCGCGGCGTTCCCGCGGTCGTTGCCGCTCAGCGAGCACCGCGCGCAGCGTTTCGAGCGTGACCCACGGCAGACCGTCGAGATCGCCCTGCAGCACGCGCGTCGGCGCACCGGGTTCGCCGAGACTGCTGACGACCAGCGCCGCGTCGCTGAAATCCTGTTCGAGCGTGTCGCGATTGATCGTGACGACGGCAGCGAGCCCGGCCGCGGTCGCCGCGCGCAAGCCCATCTCGGAATCCTCGAGCGCGACGCATTCCGACGGATCGAGGTTGAGGCGACGCATCGCCAGCTGATACAGATCCGGCGCCGGTTTCTTGTGCTGCACTTCCTCGCCGCTGGCGATGATCTCGACTTCCGCGGCCAGCTCCGGACCCATGCTGTATTTGAGCACCGGCCGCAGCGTCTTCAGGCTGGCGTTGGTGACGATCGCCAGCCGTACGCCGGCACCGCGCGCCTCGCGCATGATGCGTGCGATGCCCGGCCGCAGCGGCACGCGGCCGTGGCGCATGTAGCGCTTGAAATAATGCGACTTGAGCGTGTGGACCTTGGCGACCCAGGCGTCGAGATTCTGCCCGGCTTCGTCGGCTTCGGTGCCGAGTTCCGGCCGGTAATGCTGCAGATAATGCTTGATCCGTTCGCGGCCGCCCGGCTGCTTGAGCAGCTTGCGATAGAGCTTGGGGCCCCAGCGGAACGACAGTCCGAGGTTGCGGAACGCACGATTGTAAGCGGGTCGATGACCGAGCGCCTCGGTATCCGCCAAGGTGCCGTCGACATCGAACAGTACTGCTTTGAGGCTCATGCCGCGCGCACTTCGAGGTTCGCGCCGCGACCATGAGATCCATCGGAGCTCATATCGTGATTCAAACAGTTACGACCTGTACTTAATGTACCATGCGGCGCGCTTTGCAATGTGATCCAGCGCACCGTTGAACCGCATGACCATGACCGTTCGCCCTTCCCGCAGCCCGTACCGCGGCCGGTTCGCGCCGACGCCGAGCGGCCCGCTGCACCTCGGTTCGCTGATGACGGCGCTCGCGAGCTGGCTCGATGCGCGCGCGCACGACGGCCGCTGGCTGCTGCGCATCGACGATCTCGATGGCCCGCGCTGCGTGGCCGGCGCCGATGCGCAGATCCTCGGACAGCTCGACGCGCACGGCCTGCACTGGGACGAGACGCCGCGCTATCAGTCCGCGCATCTCGACGAATACCGTGCCGCGCTGGACGCGCTGCGCCGCGCGCAGCGGCTGTACGCGTGCCGCTGCACGCGCGCCGAACTCACGACGAACAGCCGTGCCGGACCCGACGGCGCCGTCTACGCCGGCACCTGCCGCAGCGCCGGCTTGGCGGAGACCGATCACGCACTGCGCTTCGCGGTCGGTGCGCAGCGGCTGCGCTACGACGACGGCGTGCAGGGCGAACTGTCGCGCGCGTCCGATACCGAACTCGGCGATTTCGTCGTGCGCCGCCGCGACGGCATCTTCGGCTACCACCTCGCGTGCGCGGTCGACGAACACGCGCAGCGGATCAGCGACGTCGTGCGCGGCGCCGACCTGATCGGCTCGACGTTCGCGCAGCTCTGCGTGCTGCAGGCGCTCGATCTGCTGGCGCCGCGCTATCACCATCTGCCGGTCATCACCGGCGACGACGGCCTGAAGCTGTCGAAGCAGAACCACGCGACGCCGGTCGAGGCCGGCTGCGCCGGCGACAATCTGTGGCGATGCCTGCATGGGTTGCAACAGGCACCGCCCGCAGCGTTGCGTGGCGCGCCGCCGGCGCAACTGCTGGCGTGGGCGCGCAGTCACTGGCAGCCGGCGCGCGTGCCGGCGCAGACGGCGCTGTCGGTGGAGCCTGCGCCGTAGTTCTGGCATGATGGCCCTCAGCTATTGCACTGCAACATCGCCAGATCAGGTTTGGAATGTCCGACGTCCGCATCATCAAGAAATACCCGAACCGGCGTCTTTACGACACGCACATCAGCCGCTACATCACGCTGGAGGAAATCCGCCAGCTGGTGCTGCAGAACGTGAAGTTCCGCGTCGAGGACAAGCGCACGCACGAGGACATCACGCGCAGCATCCTGCTGCAGGTGATCTCCGAGCAGGAAGAAGGCGGTGACCCGATCTTCACCAGCGACCTACTCGAATTCATCATCCGCTATTACGGCGATCCGATGCAGAACAGCATCGGCCGTTATCTCGAATTGTCGGCACGGCTGTTCCAGGAACAGCAGGATCACTTCACCGACCAGATGCGGCAGATGCTCGGCCAGGCGCAGCAACCGCTGCAGGTCCTCAAGGAAATGGCCGATCGCCAGGTACCGATCTGGCGGTCGATCCGCAAGGAATTCCTGCACAACCTGCAGAGCGGCGCGAAGGTCATCAAGCGCCGCAATGGCCGCGAGGACGAAGCGCAGCAGAAGGATTCGATGCCATAGCCGAGCGGCGCCGGCGGTTCCGACTCCGCCATCGTCTGGTCCGGAAGCACCAACGAAAACGGCGCATCTCGCGATGCGCCGTTTTCACTTGCAGCGATGCAGCGGGATCAGGCCGTTTCGGCGCCGACGTCGCTGGACTTCATCGACAGGCGGATCTTGCCGTCGCGGCTGACTTCCAGCACCTTGACGCGCACCAACTGGCCTTCCTTGACGACTTCGTCGACCTTCTCGACGCGCTTGTCGGCGAGCTGCGAGATGTGCACCAGACCGTCCTTGCCCGGCGCGATCGTCACGAATGCGCCGAAGTCCATGATCTTGGCGACCTTGCCTTCGTAGATCGTGCCGACTTCGACGTCCTTGGTCAGCGTGTTGATGCGGTTGATCGCCGCTTCCGCCGCCTTGCCGTCGACCGCCGCGATCTTGATCGTGCCGTCGTCGGAGATGTCGATCTGCGTGCCGGTTTCCTTGGTGATCGACTGGATCGTCGCGCCACCCTTGCCGATCACTTCGCGGATCTTGTCCGGATTGATCTTGATCGTCGTGATGCGCGGCGCGAACGGCGAGAGCTGCGAACGCGGCGCCGGCAGCACCTGCACCATCTGTTCGAGAATGCCCAGACGCGCGGCCTTCGCCTGCGTCAGCGCCTGCGCCATGATCTCGCCGGTGATGCCGCCGACCTTGATGTCCATCTGCAGCGCGGTGATGCCGTCCTTGGTGCCGGCGACCTTGAAGTCCATGTCGCCGAGATGATCCTCGTCGCCGAGGATGTCGGTCAGCACGGCCCAGCGGCTGCCTTCGAGGATCAGGCCCATCGCGACGCCGGCGACCGGTGCCTTCAGCGGCACGCCGGCATCCATCATCGACAGACAGGCGCCGCAGACCGACGCCATCGACGACGAACCGTTCGATTCGGTGACTTCCGAAACGACGCGGACGATGTACGGGAACTCGCGGTCGAGATCCGGCATGACCGCGGCGACGCCG
>DASSVA010000005.1:0-6917 GCA_035706385.1 Solimonas sp.
CGGGCAAGTAGCAATGAAAGTCACGGTCGACACCAACGTGCTTATCCGCAGTATCGTCCGCGACGACAAGAAACAGGCCATCGCCGCCGATCGCGTTCTGAGGTCTGCCGAACTCATTGCCGTCCCACTGCCGTGCCTCTGCGAGTTCGTGTGGGTCTTGCTCCAGGTTTACGGTATTCCTCGCAAGGACATTGCCGAAGCGATTCGTACTCTGCTTGGTGTGGGGAATGTAGAAACCGACCGTGCGGCAGTCGAGGCCGGGCTCACAGTTCTCGAAGCGGGGGGTGACTTCGCTGATGGCATCATTGCTTTCGAAGGTATCAGGCTGGGTGGACAGGCCTTCGTATCGTTTGATCGGAAGGCCGTCAAACTTCTGCAGACTGCGGGTTTGGCGGCACGGATGGCATAGCCCGTATCGTGCAACAACAGGTGGTTAGTTCGTCTAGTGCGCTCCCGGAAAATTTTCCTCGCCTTCGCCATCGTCTACCTCGTCTGGGGCTCGACGTACCTGGCGATCCGCATCGGCGTCGAGGATGCGCCGGCGATTCTGTTCGCGGGCTTGCGTTTTCTGCTCGCGGCCGGGCCGATGCTGGCGTACGCGTACTGGCGCGGCGCACGCTTGCCGACGGCGCACGGCGACTGGGCGGTGATCGCGGTGGCGGCGCTGCTGATGCTGGTCGGCGCCAATGGGCTCGTGACGTGGAGCGAGCAGTGGGTGCCGTCGAACCAGGCGGCGCTGCTGGTCGCGACATCGGCGTTGTGGATGGCGGGATTCGGCACCATCGGGCGCAGCGGCGAGGCATTGGGACGCTGGACGCTTGTGGGATTGATCGTCGGGTTTCTCGGCGTTGCGGTGCTGGTTGGCGACGGCCTGCGCGCGGCGCTGGCGCCGTGGCCGGCGTATCTGGCGCTGGTGATTTCGCCGGTCCTGTGGGCGGCCGGCTCGGTCGTGTCGCGGCGCCACCCGGTCGGCTGTGCACCGTCGATGAGCGTGGCCTTGCAGATGCTGATCGCCGGTATCGTGCAGACCGGCTTCGGTCTGTCGCTCGGCGATGCGGCGCGTTGGCACTGGACCGGCAGTACGACCGGCGCACTGATCTATCTCGCCGTGTTCGGTTCCTGTGTCGGATACGGCGCGTATTTCTGGCTCGTGCACGAAGTGACGCCGTCGCAACTCGGCACGTATGCATACGTCAATCCCGCCGTCGCCGTGCTGCTCGGCTGGCTGGTGCTCGATGAGCGTCTGAGTGCGATGCAGATCGGCGGCACGCTGATCATCCTGCTGTCGGTGATCGGCGTGAGTCTCGCGTCGCGGCGGCGCCAGCCGGCATGACGCGACGCCATGGATTCGGCTGGATGTATCCCGCATTGAATACGGGTCGGCAGCGCCGGCGTAAGCCGGTGTTGTCATTTCCGGCTCTATCGATGCCGGGTGCCGCGCGGTAAAGTACGGTACGGCACCGTACAAGGAGATCGACATGGCACGAACTGAAGAACGTCTTGATTTGCGCCTCAGCGCCGAAGACAAGCGGCGCATCCGCAACGCAGCCGCACTTGCCAAAACCCCGGTCGCAGCCTTTGTCCGCGAAGCCGCGCTACATAAAGCCGACGTGGTGATTGCTCGCCCGCGCGCCGCGCTATCGAAGTCGCTGGCGGCCCGCCTGCGCGGTCTTGCCACTTCGCGCTTGAGCACAGATGAGATCATGCGACTGACGCGCGGCAAATGAAACGTGTGCTCGTGGATGCGAATGTCCTGTTAGACGTGATCACGGACGACCCGCGCTGGTATGGCTGGTCCGCCGCGCATCTCGATGCCTGTGCGGCGACTGCGGAGCTGTGCATCAACGCCATCATTTACGCCGAAGTGTCGGTGGGTTTCGAGCGCATCGAGGATTTGGATCGGGTGTTGCCCCTCGATGCTTTTGTCAGGCTGGACCTGCCTTGGGAAGCCGGCTTCCTGGCTGGAAAATCCTTTCTCCGCTATCGACGTGCCAAAGGCTCCCGTACATCGCCGCTGCCGGACTTCTACATCGGTGCGCACGCGGCCATAGAAGGCATGGCGCTATTGACACGCGACCCCAAGCGCTACCGCACCTATTACCCGAAGCTGGAGTTGATCTGCCCGCTATGAAGGATGTGGTGCATGACGGCGCCAGGAGACTGTATTTGGTGAGGTGGGGGCACACATTAAAAGGTCATTTGCCGATCTGGTGCACCGGTGTCGTGCTGCTATTCCTAGCTGCGTCAGTACACGCGGATTTTTCGTTGCGGATCGGCAATGGCCCCGAACCGGAATCGCTCGATCCGCAACGAATGGCGAGCGTCAGCGCGCTCAATATCGCGCGCGATCTTTATGAAGGTCTGACGCGAATCGCCGCGGACGGCCGCGTCATGCCGGCGGCCGCCCAGGGCTGGCAGATCGCCGACGGGGGGCGTCGCTATACCTTCGAGCTGCGCGAAGGATTGCGCTGGTCGAACGGCGCGCCGCTGACGGCATCGGATTTCGTCGCCGGCCTGCGCCGCGCCGTCGATCCGGCGACCGGCTCGCCGTTCGCGCAACTGCTGTCGCCGATCGCCAACGCCGATGCGATCGCGCGTGGCGATGCGCCGGTAACGATGCTCGCGGCGTGGGTGCTGTCGCCGACACGGCTGCAGATCCTGCTGAAGCAGCCGACGCCGTATTTCCTGAGTCTGCTCGCACACCCGGCGAGCTTTCCGGTCTACGGGCCGGCGCTCGCGCGCTATGGGCGCGGCTTCGCGCGACCGGGGCGATTGGTCAGCAACGGTGCGTATCAACTCGCCGGCTGGCGCGTGCAGGCGCAGGTCGAACTGCAGCGCAATCCGAATTACTGGAACGATGCCAGCACGCGGATCGATCGCGTGCAATATCTGCCGACCGAAGATGTCGCCTCCGAACTGCAGCGCTATCGCGCGAATGAAATCGATGTGACGTCGGAGATTCCGCTCGTGCAGGCACCTGCGCTGCGCGCGCAATTCGGCGCGCAGCTGCATGTCGCGCCATATCTCGGCAGTTATTACTACGGCTTCAACGTGCAGCGTCCGCCGTTCGCCGGCCAGCGCGACCTGCGGCTTGCGCTGGCACTGGCGCTCGATCGTGAACTGATCGTCGACAAGGTCATGAACGGCCTCGCGCAGCCGGCCTATGGCTGGGTGCCGCCCGGCATTCCGGGTTATCGCGCGCAATCGCCGCCGTGGGCGGCGTGGTCGCAGGCGCGACGCGTGGCCGAGGCGCGGCGGCTGTATGCGGCAGCGGGTTATTCGCCGGATCACCCGTTGCGGATCGAATTGCGCTACAACACGCATGACGACCACAAGCGCATCGCCACCGTGATCGCGGCGATGTGGAAGCAGACGCTCGGTGCCGAGACGACGCTGATCAACGAAGAGAACAAGGTGTTTCTCGCGCAGCGCCGCCTGCGTCGCGTCACGCAGGTGTTCCGCGCGTCATGGATCGGCGATTACGCCGATCCGACCAGCTTTCTCGATGTGCTGACGACGCGCAACGGCCGCAACGACATGGGCTGGCACGATGAAACCTACGATGCGTTGATCGACAGCGCGGCAAGACAGTCCGACGAACAACAACGTGCGGCGTTGCTCGAAAGCGCCGAACGCCGCGCGCTCGACGACATGCCGTTCATTCCGATCTACTGGTACGTCTCCAAGCACCTCGTCAAGCCGCGCGTGCACGGCTGGCGCGACAATCTGCTCGACTATCACTACAGCAAGGATTTGCGAATCGATGAACAGGCGAATCGGTAGCGTTCTTGTGGACCGGCAACGGACATTCCGATGAAATCGTCATTGCGAGTGCGAGCGAAGCGAGCGGGAAGCAATCCAGATCCACGGCTTGGTCTGGCGACGCCGCTGGATTGCTTCGCTGCGCTCGCAATGACGGTTGAAGATGGAACGTTTCTTCCGTTTACCTCGAGTGGCCGTGTCTGCGATCGTATCGAGCGTCCTGTTCGCGGTCGGTGGCGCCGGCCAAGGCGCTGTCACTGATGTTCGCGTTCGCACTGCGCCGCCTGCTGCATGCCGTCCCCAGCCTGTTCGTGCTGTTGACGCTGGCGTTCTTCATGATGCGCGCGGCGCCGGGCGGGCCGTTCGATTCGGAGCGCAGCCTGCCGCCGCAGATCGAGGCGGCACTGCGCAGCGAATACCGGCTCGACGCACCGTTGTGGCGGCAATATCTCGATTACGTGAGTGCACTGGCGCACGGCGATCTCGGCCCGTCGTTCCAGTATGAGGGTTATCGCGTGACGGAGCTGATCGCCGCCGGTCTGCCGGTGTCGCTCGCGCTCGGCGCCTGCGCGTTGCTGCTCGCGTTGCTGGCCGGCGGCGCGATCGGCGTGCTCGCGGCGCGCCGGCCGGGCCGCGTGCTCGATCATCTGCTGACGAACCTCGCGCTGCTCGGCGTCTCGATTCCGAATTACGTGATCGCGCCGCTGCTGATCCTGCTGTTCGCGATCACGCTCGGCTGGTTGCCGGCCGGCGGCTGGCATCGCGGCGGATTCGCCGACATGGTGCTGCCGGTGATCGCACTGGCCTTGCCGCAGATCGCCTATATCGCGCGCGTGCTGCGCGTCAGCCTGATCGATGCGCTGGCGACGCCGTACCTGCGGACCGCGCGCGCCAGGGGCTTGCCGGAGCGACTGCTGATCTTCCGTCACGCGCTGCGTCCGGCGCTGTTGCCGGTGATCTCGCATCTCGGGCCCGCCGCCGCCGGTCTGTTGACCGGCTCGGTCGTCATCGAACAGATATTCGGCATTCCCGGACTCGGACGTTACTTCGTGCAGGCCGCGCTGAATCGCGATTACACGCTGGTACTCGGCGTCGTGCTGCTGTACGGCGCGCTGATCCTGATCTTCAATTTCGTCGTCGATCTGCTGTACGGCGCGCTCGATCCGCGCCTGCGCGTGACATGACGGATCGTGCGCTATCGCCGGGTTTGCGTCTGTCGCTGCTGGCGCTCGCCGGCATCGTCATGCTGGTCGTCGCCGGGCCGTGGTTCAGTCCGTACGCGTGCGATGAAATCGACTTCGCCGGAACCTGGTCGTCGGCGCCGACGCTCGCGCATGCGCACTGGTTCGGCACCGACAGCCTCGGCCGCGACTTGTTCGTGCGCACGCTGTGCGGTGGGCGGATCTCGCTGCTGGTCGGCGGCGTTTCGACGCTGGTCTCGCTGCTGGTCGGTGTGTCGTACGGCGCGCTGGCGGGCTATGTCGGCGGGCGCATCGACAGCCTGATGATGCGCATCGTCGACGTGCTGTACGCATTGCCGTTCATGTTCTTCGTGATCGTGCTGATGGTGCTGTTCGGCCGCCATCTGCTGTTGATGTTCGTGGCGATCGGCGCCGTCAACTGGCTCGACATGGCGCGCGTCGTGCGCGGCCAGACGCTGGCGCTGCGCGGTCGCGACTTCATCGCCGCCGCGCAGCTCGCCGGTCTGTCCGACCGGCAGATCATCGCGCGCCACATCGTGCCGAACCTGCTCGGCCTCGTCGCCGTCTATGCGGCGGTGACTTTGCCGCAGGTGATTCTCATCGAATCGTTCCTGAGCTTCCTCGGCCTCGGCGTGCCGGCGCCGGCGACGAGCTGGGGCGCGCTCGTCAACGACGGCGCGCGCGAGATGACGATCACGCCGTGGTCGCTGCTGTTTCCGGCGCTGTTCCTGAGCGGCAGCCTGTTGCTGCTCAATCTGATCGGCGAACAGTTGCGCGCACATTTCGGCCGTCGCGGCGGACCGGTCGCATGAGCCTGCTGACGGTCACCGATCTTTCTGTCGCCGTGCCGGCTTCCACCGCGCGGCCGATCGTCGATCGTCTGTCGTTCACGCTCGAACGCGGCGACAGTCTGGCGATCGTCGGCGAATCCGGTTCCGGCAAGACGCAGGCGGTGCTGTCGCTGCTCGGATTGCAGGGGCACGGTCTGCGTGTCGGCGGCAGCGCACGCTTCGATGGCATCGAGCTGATCGGTGCCCGCGAAGCGACGCTCAACGCCGTGCGCGGCACCCGCATCGGCATGGTCTTCCAGGACCCCGGTCTCAGTCTCAATCCGTATCTGACGGTCGGCATGCAGATCGGCGAGTCGCTCGAAGTGCATCGCGGCCTGTCGCGCGCCGAATCGCGACGCATCGCGCTGCGGCTGCTCGACGCGGTGCGCGTCGCCGATGCGCCGCGTCGGCTCGCGCAATATCCGCACGAGCTGTCGGGCGGCATGCGCCAGCGCGTGATGCTCGCGGCGGCGCTGGCGTGCCGGCCGGCCTTGCTGATCGCCGACGAGCCGACCACCGCGCTCGATGCGACGGTGCAGCGGCAACTGATCTCGCTGCTGCGCGAACTGCGACACGAGTTCGCATTGAGCCTGCTGCTGATCACGCACGATCTCGGCGTGGTCGGCGAGCTTTGCGAGCGGACGCTGGTGCTGTACGCCGGCTGCGTGATGGAGGAAGGCGACACCGTGACGCTGCTGCGCGCGCCGACGCATCCGTACACGCAGGCGTTGCTGCGCGCGCGACCGCGCCTCGGCGCCGATCCTGATGCGCCGATGTTCGCAATCGCCGGCAGCCTGTCGCGACACGATGAAGCGTTCGCCGCCTGTCGTTTCGCCGCCCGCTGCGGCGATGCCGACAGCCATTGCTTTGCGGTGGCGCCTGCGCCGGAACCGACGCCCGATGGCCGGCGTTATTGCCATCGTCCGGCAGCGGAAATCCGCGATCGCGTACTGACGCACCACGCGCCGCCCGATTGACGGCGCAAGTCGCCGGTAATCGAAAATCCGCTTGCGCCTGCAAGGTTTCGGCCGATAATCCGGACATAAGCGGAGCCTGGCGCGCGGGGAGTGTTGCGCAGGCATCGCAAACGCCGACTCGATTCGGCAGGCACCGCGACAGGTGC
>DASSVA010000006.1:0-2710 GCA_035706385.1 Solimonas sp.
CGCATCACCGTGCCGCGCGGCGAGCGGATTCTCTACGTGCCGCGTGGCACGCCGTATCTGCCGCGCGGCAATCTGCGCGAGATCCTCGCCTATCCGGGCAAGGCCGCCGATTACGACGACGCGCATTTCGCGGCGGCGCTCGAACGGGTCGGTCTCGCGCGGCTGGGCGGCGCGCTCGATGAAACACAGCGCTGGGACCGGGAACTGAGCCAGGATGAACAGTTGAGCATCGCTTTCGCCCGCATCGTCCTGCAGCGACCGCCGTGGGTATTGATCGACGACGCGTTCGGCGCGCTCGATCATGAAGGCCAGGCGCGTCTCGCCGACATTTTCGGCAATCTCCTGCCGGATACCGCGGTCATCCACATCGGTCGCGCCGGTCCGGCGCTCGACGCGCTGTTCACGCGCGTCGTGCAACTGGTGCGGGTGCCGCCGGCCGCCGCCGACACCGTGACCGGTGATCGCGCATGAAGCGTCTGATCGGTGCGTGGCTGCTCGGTCTGCTGTGCGCGACGGCGCATGCCGCGCAGGACCGCCAGGTGTTCGGCTTCGCGGCGCCGGCGAGCATCGACGCGCCCGACGTGCCGGCCGTGATGCGCGATCTCGCCGAACGCGTGCTGCCGGTCTACCAGGACGAAAACACCGATCGCTATCTCGCCAATCTGTCGGCGCTGCAATGGGCGGACAGCAATTACAAGGCCGCGCAGGACACGCGCAGGACGCTGCGCGAACGCCGGGCCGACGGCCCGCTGGACGGCCAGGCGCTGCTGTTCGACGTCTATGCGCGCGCCAGGACCGTCGAGGCGACCGGCAGCGCGACGTTCGCGCAGGCGTTCACGCAGTCGTTCCACGAACTCGTCGGCACGCTCGACGATCTCGACGCGTCGGCGGTGACGAATTCGCTGGAGCGGCCGCCGCCGCCGTTTCGCGACGCGTGGCGGCAGGCGCTCGATCGCGCGCGCGGCAAAACCAGCATCGAGCTGCCGGAAGCGACCGCGCTGATCCGCGCGTACTTCGCGTACGAAGCGTATCGCCAGCTCGCGCCGCTCGCGGCGACGCTCGGCGCCGACGAGGACCGCCGCCGCTATGCGGTCGACGACGATGTGCGGATCGCGACGCCGGCCGGCATCGCGATTCACGCGCGGATCGTGCGGCCGAAACGCGCCGCCGCGAAATTGCCGACGCTGCTCGAATTCACGTTGATGCCGTCGCCGGCCGACGCGCGCGTCAGCGCCGCGCACGGCTATGTCGGCGTCGTCGCGTACACGCGCGGCAAGTTCGGCACGCCGGACGGCGCGGTCGTGCCGTTCCGCTACGACGGCGTCGATGCGCGCGCGGTGATCCGCTGGATCGCGAAGCAGCCGTGGAGCGATGGCCGCGTCGGCATGTACGGCGACGATTACGCCGGTTTCGCGGCGTGGGCGGCGACAAAATCACTGCCGAACGCGCTGAAGGCGATCGCGACGTTCGAGCCGCTCGCGCCGGGCATCAGTTTTCCGATGCAGGGCCATATCTTCGTCAACGAGGCGCTGCGCTGGGCGACGGTCCACGCGCGCGCCGGCGCCGCGCCGGCCGATGCCGACGACGACGCGCGCTGGCAGGCGCTCGACCGGCAGTGGTACGAAAGCGGCCGGCCGTATCGCGATCTGGCGCCGATGGCCGGCCTGCCGCGCAGTGTGTTCCGCGACTGGCTGCACCATCCGAGCTATGACCATTACTGGCAGCGAACCGGCCCGTTCGAGAAGGAGTTCGCGCGGATCGGCATTCCGGTGCTGACGATCGCCGGCTGCGATACCGGCGGCGCGTTGCATTTCTACCGCGAGCATTTGCGGTATCGGCCGGCCGCCGATCACACGCTGCTGCTGCGCCCCTGTGACGCGGCACCGGCAACGCCGATCGACGTGCAGACGCTGCGCTACCAGTGGTTCGATCACGTCTTCAAGAACGCCGCGAAGCCGGCGCTGCTCGCCGATCGCGTCAACTACCGGATGCCTGGCACGAGCGAATGGCGGCATGTGCCGTCACTCGCGGCGATGGCGAACGGCATGCTGAAGCTTTATCCGGCGATGCCCGCTGTCGCGGCCGGCGGCGCGAAATCCGCAGCGCCGGCGACGATCACGCAGACCGTCGATCTCGCCGACCGCGGTGACGCCGCGCAGGCGCCGCCGGGCGACGACGTGCCGGCGCGCGACGGCCTGAAGTTCAGCAGCGAAGCGTTCCCGCAAGCGGTCGAGGTCGGCGGCATCGTCGGCGGCGAACTCGATTTCATCATCAACAAGTACGACGTCGATCTGGACCTGACGCTGTACGAACAGCATGCCGACGGCCGCTGGCTGCGGATCGCCGAACCGCATCGTTTCCGCGCGAGCTACGCGCGCGACGACGTCGACCGCCATCTGCTGAAGGCCGGCGTGCGCCAGAAACTCGCGTTCACGAGCGGGCGGATCGCCGCGCATCGTCTCGCGGCCGGCAGCCGGCTCGTCGCGGTGCTCGCCGTCGACAAACGGCGCGACCGGCAGATCAATTACGGTGCCGGCAACGACGTCAGCGTCGAGTCGATCGCCGACGCGAAAGTGCCGGTCGAGATCCGCTGGTATGGTGACAGCCATCTCGACATTCCGGTCCGGCGTTGAACGGATCACCGGAGCCCGACATGCCGCAACGCACGCTCAACCTGTTCGAATCGGCGACCAGCCGCGCGCGCGTCATC
>DASSVA010000007.1:0-5063 GCA_035706385.1 Solimonas sp.
GCTATCCGCTCGCGCAGGGGCCGATGACGCGCGTCTCCGACTCGCCCGATTTCGCGGTCGAGGTCGCCAAGGGCGGCGCGCTGCCGTTCCTGGCGCTGGCGCTGATGCGCGGCGAACAGGTGCGCGAGATGCTGGAGCAGACGCGCGATCGCATCGGCGACAAGCCGTGGGGCGTCGGCATGCTCGGCTTCATCCCGCATTCGCTGCGCGAGGAGCAGTGCGCGGAAATCTGGAAATGCCCGCCGCCGTTCGCGCTGATCGCCGGCGGCCGTCCGGACCAGGCCGCGGAATTCGAGAAACGCGGCATCAGGACCTACATCCACGCGCCGGCGCCGGCGCTGCTGAAGATGTATCTCGAACAGGGCGCGCGCCGCTTCGTGTTCGAAGGCCGCGAATGCGGCGGCCACATCGGGCCCCTCGCCAGCTTCACGCTTTGGGAAGAAATGATCGACGTGCTGCTCGAGCACGTGAAGCCGGGCGAGGAAAAGGACATTCACGTCCTGTTCGCCGGCGGTGTCCACGACGCGCGGTCCGGCGCGATGGTCGCGGCGATGACCGCGCCGCTCGCGGCGCGCGGCATGAAGGTCGGTGCGCTGATGGGCACGGCCTATCTGTTCACCGAGGAAATCGTGTCGAGCGGCGCGATCGTCGACGGTTTCCAGCAGCAGGCGCTGGCCTGTGCGCGCACCAAGAATCTCGAAACCGGCCCCGGCCACGCGACGCGCTGCGCCGATACCGGCTTCGCCGCCGAGTTCTTCGGCAAGCGTCGCGAACTGATTCGCGCCGGCCGCAGCGCCGAGGAAATTCGCGACGAGCTTGAAGATCTGAATCTCGGCCGCCTGCGCGTCGCGTCGAAAGGCGTCAACCGCAGCGCCGACGGCAAGATCGTCGCGATCGATGCGAAGACCCAGCTCAGCGACGGCATGTACATGATCGGCCAGGTCGCGACGCTGCGCGACGCGCGCGTGTCGATCGACACGCTGCACCGCGAGGTCTGCTGCGGCGCGCAGGCGCTGCTCGCGCCGGCGGCGGTCGAACCGCGCGCGCAGACGCCGAGCGACGTCGCGATCGTCGGCATCGGCGTCGTGCTGCCGAAGGCCGACACCGCCGAGGATTACTGGAACAACCTGCTGAACAAGGTCAGCGTGATCCGCGAAGTGCCGGCATCGCGCTGGGACTGGAAGCTGTTCTTCGACCAGAACCGCAAAGTCCGCGACAAGGTCTATTCGCGCTGGGGCGGTTTTCTCGAAGAAATCCATTTTGACCCGACGCGTTTCGGCATTCCGCCGAAGTCGATGAAGTCGATCGACCCGATGCAGCTGCTCGCGCTCGAAGGCGCGAGCCGCGCGCTCGACGATGCCGGTTATCGCGACGGCGGTTTCGACCGCGAAACGACGTCGGTGATCCTCGGCGCGAGCGGCGGCGCCGGCGAACTCGGCGTGCAGTACGGTCTGCGCGCCGAACTGCCGCGCTTCGTCGAGAACATCGGCGACGAAGTCTGGGAACGGCTGCCGGAATGGACCGAGGAATCGTTCGCCGGCGTGCTGCCGAACGTCGCCGCCGGCCGCATCGCCAATCGCCTCGATTTCGGCGGCGTCAATCTGACCGTCGATGCCGCGTGCGCCTCGTCGCTCGCGGCGATCAGCATGGCGGTCACCGAACTCGAATCGGGCCGCAGCTCGATGGTGCTCGCCGGCGGTTTCGACACCACGCAGTCGATCTACGGCTTCACGACGTTCGCGAAAACGCAGGCGCTGTCGCCGAGCGGCAAGCCGAAGACCTTCGACCAGGCGGCCGACGGCATCGCGATTTCCGAAGGCACGGCGATCGTCGTGCTCAAGCGGCTCGCCGACGCCGAGCGCGACGGCGACCGCATCTACGCGGTCATCAAGTCCGCTGCCGGTTCGAGCGACGGCAAGGCGCTCGGCCTGACCGCGCCGCGCAGCGAAGGCCAGGTCCGTGCGCTGAACCGCGCCTATGCGAAGGCCGGTTTCTCGCCGGCGACGCTTGGCCTGATCGAAGCGCACGGCACCGGCACTGCGGTCGGCGACCGCGCCGAAGCGCAGACGATCACGCGCGCGCTCGCCAGCGAAAACGCCGAACCGGCGAGCGTCGCGATCGGTTCGGTCAAAACCCTGCTCGGCCACACCAAGGCCGCGGCCGGCGTCGCCGGCATGGCGAAAGTCGCGCTCGCGTTGTACCACCGCGTGTTGCCGGCGCATGCCGGCGTCGACCAGCCGATCGACACGCTTGCCGATCCGCAATCGGCCGCGTATCTGCTGAAGGAACCGCGGCCGTGGCTCGCGCATCCGCAGCATCCGCGTCGCGGCGGCGCATCGGCATTCGGTTTCGGCGGCACCAATTTCCACGTCGTGCTCGAAGAGCATGCCGCAAGCAGCGGCGCCGCCGGCGCACAGCGCTGGCCGCACGAGCTGTGCCTGTTCCGCGCCGCCGACCGTGCCGCGCTGACGCGCGAGCTGCAGACACTGCGCGGCAAGCTCGGCGACGGCCATCGCCTACCGCTCGCCGAACTCGCGTGCGCGCTCGCGCGCAAGTCCGAAGCGCAGTCCGGCAAACCGGTCGCGCTGGCGATCGTCTGCGCCGACACCGCCGCGCTCGCGCGCGATCTCGACACCGCGCTCGCGCATCTGCAGGCCGGCGGCGACAAGCCGTTGCCGCCGCATATCCGCCTGTCGACGACGGTACCGACGAGCGCACCGGCGATCGCATTCCTGTTTCCGGGCCAGGGCGCGCAGCATCTCAACATGGGTCGCGAAGTCGGCCTGTTCGTCGACGAGATTCGCGATGCACTGGAATTCGCCGACCGCCAGCTCGACGGCCGGCTGCCGCAGCGGCTGTCGACGCTGATGATGCCGCCGGCCGCATTCGACGACGCGACCGAGACCGCGCAGACGCGCGCACTGACCAATACGCGCGTCGCGCAGCCGGCGATCGGCGCGTTGTCGATGGGTTATCTGCAGTTCGCGCGGCGGCTCGGTCTCGACGCGGTCGCCGCCGCCGGCCACAGCTACGGCGAGTACAGCGCGCTGCTCGCAGCCGGCGTGATCGACGCCGAAACCTTCATGCATCTGTCCGCCGTGCGTGGCGCGGCGATGGCCGACGCGGCGCAGACCAGCGAAGCCGGCGCGATGGTCGCCGTGCAGGGCCGACGCGAAACGGTCGCCGCGCAGATCGCCGGCTTCGCCGGCATCAGCATCGCCAATCACAACGCGCCCGAGCAGTGCGTCGTGTCCGGACCGAAGACGCAGATCGAACAGGCGGCCGCGAAGCTGGCGGCAGCCGGCCTGCGCACGGTGATGCTGCCGGTGTCGGGCGCGTTCCACACGCAGCTCGTCGCGCCGGCGAAAGCCGCGCTGACGGCGGCGATCAAGGCTGCGCAGTTCGACGAAGGCGATTTCGCGGTCTATTCCAACCAGACCGCGCAGCGTTATCCGGCGACCGCGGCGGCGATTCGCGCATTGCTCGACCAGCACATGCTGAGCCCGGTCGAATTCGTCGCCGAAATCGACGCGATGCACGCGTCCGGCTGCCGGCTGTTCGTCGAACTCGGTCCGAAAGGCATCGTCTCGAACATGGCGCGGCAGACGCTCGCCGGCAAGGACGCCGTCGCGGTGTCGCTCGACGGCAACGGCGGCGGCATGCGCGGACTGCTGCTCGGTCTCGCCGAGCTGTTCGTCGCCGGCGCCGCGTGGCGACCGTCGGCGCTGTTCGCGCGTCGCGATCTCGCCTTGCTCGACGATGCGCAGATCGACGAACTCGCCAAACCGCTGGTCGTACCGAAACACATGTGGCTGCTCAGCGGCGGTTGCGCGCGGCCGGTTTCCGATCCGCTGCTGCGCACCGGCAGCCTGCCGCCGCTGACCGCGGCGAGCGCCGAACAGGCGCGCGCCGCGCAGATCGCGCGCACGCCGATAGCGACGCCGGCGCTGCCGTTCGCGGCGGCCGCAATTCCGGCCGCGCCGGTCGTCCCGGCGATGGCCGGCGAAGCGCTGGTCGCGTACCAGCAGACGATGCGGCAGTTCCTGTCGCTGCAGGAACGCGTGCTGCAGCAGTATCTCGGCGGCAGCGGCGCGCCGGCCCTGCCCGCGATGCCGGCCATGCCGGTTGCGCCGGTGAGCGCATCGCCGGTCGCAGCGCCCGTGATGCCGACCGCTGCGCCGGTCGCACGCGCACCGACGGCGGTCGTTGCGGTCGCGACCGCCGTGCCGATCGCGACGCCGGCATTCGATGTCGAGCAGACGCTGCTGACGATCGTCGCCGAACGCACCGGCTATCCGGGCGAGATGCTCGGCCTCGATGCCGATCTCGAAGCCGATCTCGGCATCGACTCGATCAAGCGCGTCGAAATCCTCGGCGCGTTGCAGAAAGCGCTGCCCGCCGCGGCGGCCGCGCAGATGCAGGCGCAGATGGAAGCGTTCACCAAGGCGAAATCGCTGAACGCGATCCTCGCGCAGGCGCGCACGCTGCCGCTGGCCGCCGCGACCGCGAACGTGACGGCAACCGCGACGAGCGCCGCGCCGGCACTCGATCTGCAGGCGCTGCTGATCGGCATCGTCGCCGAACGCACCGGTTACCCGAGCGAGATGCTCGCGCTCGATGCCGACCTCGAAGCCGACCTCGGCATCGATTCGATCAAACGTGTCGAAATCCTCGGCGCATTGCAGAAAGCGTTGCCGGCCGACGCCGGCGCGCAGATGCAGGCCGGCATGGAGCACTTCACGAAGGCGAAATCGCTGAACGCGATTCTCGCGCAGGCCAGCGGTTTCACGATCGTGGCGACGACGAGCGTGCCGCCCGCCGCGGCGATGGCGGCCCCCGCCGTCGATCACATCGCGCTGCTGACCGGCATCGTCGCCGAACGCACCGGCTATCCGCCGGAGATGCTCGGCATGGACGCCGATCTCGAAGCCGACCTTGGCATCGATTCGATCAAGCGCGTCGAGATTCTCGGTGCGTTGCAGAAAGCGTTGCCGGCCGACGCCGGCGCGCAGATGCAGGCCGGCATGGAGCACTTCACGAAGGCGAAATCGCTGAACGCGATT
>DASSVA010000008.1:0-7365 GCA_035706385.1 Solimonas sp.
GACAGGCTGGCGCGCCTCACCGGCTCCAATCCGGTGCCGGAAGCCAAGCGGGCGCGCAACTACACTTACGAAAAGAACAAGTGGGAGATTTCAGGGCTGACGCCGGTGCCGAGCGAGACCGTTCGGCCGCCGCGCGCGATCGAATGTCCGGTTCAACTGGAATGCGTGCTGGCGGCCACGAACGGATTCATGGCCGACGATCCGCTCTGGAAGGTGGGCATCAAGGTGTTCGAGGTTCGCGTGCAGCGCGTGCACGTGCATCCGGCAATCGTCATGGAAGGCACGAAGGACCGCATCGATCCGGACAAGTGGAGCCCGCTGATCATGAGCTTCCAGAAGTTCTACGGCCTGGCACCCGGCCAGCTGCATCCTTCGCGTCTCGGAGAAATTCCCGAAGCGACCTACCGGAGTCCGGACGTCGATCGGGCGCGGTCGCGATAGATCGCGCATCACCCGACCCGGAAGCTCCGCGCGGACCGTTGCACGGGTTTCGGTCACCTCGCCGCGATCATGGTTGCAGCGACTGCTCGCGAATCGCCTTGAACTCCGAGCCGTCCTTCCACGTCGGCCAGGTCTCGCCATCGGCGATGATCGCGCCGGTTTCGAACAGCAGGCGCGTATCGGCGACCGCACCGGACAGATCCCAGTCCGGACGCACTTCGTCGGACGGCTTGTGATAGTCGTTCGCGGTGTACCCGTCGAGCTTGTCCTTGCCGTAGCCGGCGGGTTTGCCGATCACGTCGATGCCGCGCTTGACGTACAGCGACGGCAGCCCTTCCTTCGCGAACTCGAACTGGTCGGAGCGGTAGTAGTGGCCTTTCTCCGGTTCGCCGTCGGCGACGACGACGCGGCCATGCCGGGTCGCCACCTGAGCGTAGAGGTCTTCGATACTGTTCTGTCCTGCACCGATGATCTGCGTGTCGCGCGTCGCGCCATAGGTGTTCAGCACATCCATGTTGAAGTCGGCGAGCGTCTTCGTCAGCGGATAGAGCGGATGCGTGGCGTACTGCCTGGAGCCGAGCAGACCCTGTTCCTCGGCGGTCACGGCGAGGAACAGCACCGAACGTTTCGGCGGTGTCGGCAGGGCCTTGTACGCCGTGGCGATCGCCAGCAGGCCGGCGACGCCGGACGCGTTGTCGGCGGCGCCGTTGAAGATCTGATCGCCTTTCAGCGACGGATCGCGGCCGAGATGATCCCAGTGCGCGGTGTAGAGGATGGTCTCGTCCTTCAGCGCCGGATCGGAACCGTCGAGTCTGGCGATGACGTTTTTCGAGCGCACTTCGCGGACTTTGTTGTCGATCGCGAAGCTGGCTCTGGCGTTCAGCGGCACCGGCTTGAAGTCGCGCGACAGCGCCGCTTTCTTCAGCGCGTCGAAATCGAGGCCGGCGTCACCGAACAGCTCGTGCGCCTTGTCGAGCGTGATCCACGACTGCACCGGTACCTTGCCCATGTTGCGGTCGCCGGCGGCGAGGCTGAATTGCTCGCCGCTCCAGCTGTTCTCGACGACTTCCCACGGATACGCGGCCGGTCTGGTCTCGTGGACGATGATCGCCGCCGCGGCGCCGAGCTTGCCGGCGATCTCGTATTTGTACGTCCAGCGACCGTAATAGGTCATCGCCTCGCCCTTGAACATCGCCGGGTCGAGCTTCGCCGGATCTTCCGGATCCGGAATCGCCGGATCGTTGATCAGCATGACGATGGTCTTGCCGTGGAGATCGAGCCCCTTGTAGTCGTCCCAGCCGTATTCCGGCGCCTGCACGCCGTAACCGACGAACACGATCGGCGAATCGTCGACCTGCACGTGCGGCACGAAGCGCTGCGTCGTCGCGACGAAGTCGCGGCCGACATCGAGCTTGATGGTCTTGCCGCCGGACACCATCCGCATGCGCGGCGTGCCGTCGATGCCGACCAGCGGCACGTCCTGCGTGTACGTGCCGTCCGGATTGCCGGGCGCGAGCTTCAGCGCCTTGAACTGCCGCGTGAGGTAGGCGACGGTCTTGTCCTCGCCCGGCGTGCCGGGCAGGCGGCCTTCGAATTCGTCGGAGGCGAGCACTTCGATGTGCTTGAGAATCAGCGCCGGCGTGATCGCCGCTTCGGCGTGCGCGAGCGGATCGGCCTGCGCTGCCGGGACGGCAGGGTTTGGCGCCGGAACTGCACAAGCGACCAATGTCGTCAGCACGGATACGCACAATCCACTAAACAGTTTCTTCATCGTTGTGCTCCTTGATCGATCCCGGGAACGCCGAAGAAGCGTCGCGAGCGACGGCAGGTCGCGTGAGGACGGAGCGGAGCAAGCGCAACGTACATCAGTACGTGAGCATTGCGAGCACCGCCCGCACGCGAGATGCCGAGCGCAGCAGCTTATTTGGCGTTCCCGCCGATCCAGCGCTGCAGCCAGGCTTGCACCGTGTCATGCCACTGCACGCTGTTCTGCGGCTTCAGCACCCAGTGGTTCTCGTCCGGAAACACCAGCAGCTCGGACGGAATGCCGCGCCGCTGCAGCGCGGTGAACGCGCCGATGCCCTGTTCGACCGGAATGCGGAAATCCTTCTCGCTGTGGACGATCAGCATCGGCGTCTTCCAGTTGTTGACGTAGTTCACCGGATTGGATTTCTCGTAGATCGCCGGATTGTCGAACTGCGTCGCGCCGTGCTCCCACTCGTCGAACCACAGTTCCTCGGTCGAGTAATACATCATGCGGCTGTCGAACACGCCGTCGTGATTGACGATGCACTTGAAGCCGTCCGGCCAGTTGCCGGCGATCCAGTTCATCATGTAGCCGCCATAGCTCGCGCCGAGCGCGGCGGCCTTGTCGCCGTCGAGGTAATCGTATTTCTTCAGCGCGTATGCGAAGCCCTTCTTCAGGTCTTCGAGCGGTTTGCCGCCCCAGTCGCCGGAGATCGAATCGGTGAACGCCTGGCCGTAACCGGTCGAACCGTGGAAGTCGATGAACACGACCGCGTAGCCCATGCCGGCGAACACCGCCGGGTTCCAGCGATAGTGGAAGTCGTTGCCCATGCTGCCCTGCGGGCCGCCGTGGACGATGAACGCGACCGGATATTTCCTGCCGCTCTTGTAGTTCCACGGCTTCATCACGTAGCCGTGCACGGTTTCGTCGTGCCAGCCGGGGAACGTGAACTGCTCGTAGTCGCCGAACTGCACGTCGGCGAGACGCGCGGCGTTGACGTTCGTCAGCCGCTGCGGTTTGCCGGCGCCACCGAGTTCGGCGCGATACAGATCGGCCGGCGCATTGAGACTGTCGAGCGCATAGACGAAGGTGTTGCCGACCACGTCGAAGCCGCCGACATGGCCGTCGCCGGTCAGCGCGGTCGCCTTGCCGCTGGCGACGTCGATCGCGAACACGCGATGCTGGCCGAGATCGTCGGCCTGCGTGTAAATCGTCCTGCCGTCGGCGGAGAACTGCAGCGGACCGGCCGAGCGGTCCCAGTCCTTTGCCACTTCACGCGTCGCGCCGGTTTTCAGATCGCGCAGCATGATCGCGAGCCGGTCGGATTCGAATTTCGGGCGCTTCATCGCCGTCCACGCCAGATAGCGGCCGTCCGGCGAGAATTGCGGCGCGGTGTCGGTCGCCTCGTTGCCTTTCGTCAGGTTCTCCGGCTTCTTCGAGCCGTCGCTCGGCACCTGCCAGAGATCGAGGTTCGTGCTCCACGCTTCGGTCGTGCCGGCGATCCGCGCGGTGAAGACGACGGTCCTGCCGTCCGGCGAGAATGTGTATTCGGTCTCGTCGCCGAACGGTTTGCTCGGCACGTCGCCGTCGATGTCGCGGCTCAGCAGCACCGGTTCGCCGAGCCGGCCGTCGTCGCCGAGCGTCGCGCCGAACAGCTGCGAGCGCGTGTGCTGCGACCAGGTGTCCCAGTGGCGGATGAACAGCTTGTCGAACAACATGCCGGTCGGCTTGCGCGCGGCAAGTTCGTCGAACTTCTTCTTGCTGCACGCGATGTCGCCTTTGCATTCCGGGAACACTTCGAGCGAGAACGCGACGCGCCGGCCGTCCGGCGACAGCACGAAGTTGTTGACGTCGAGCGGCAGCGTGCTGACCGGCTGTGCCTCGCCGCCGCGCAGATCGAGTTTCCAGATCTGGTTCGAGCCGCTGCGCGCCGACAGGAAATACAGCGCCGAGCCGTCCGGCGCCCAGCGCGCGTTGCTGCTCGATGCGGTGCCGCCGGTCATCGGCCGCGACTGCTTGGTCGCCAGATCGAGCAGCCAGATCTGCGTGACGCCCTTGTTGGCGTCGTAATCGGTCGTGCGCAGCGTGTAGGCGAGCGACTTGCCGTCGGGCGACAGCCGCGGATCGGAAATGCGTTCGAGATTGACCAGATCGAGCGCGGTCAGCGCGCGCGGTGTGTTCGCGTGTGGGTTCATGGCAGCGGTGGCGCCGAAGGGATAAAGCGACATCGTGGCGAGCAGCGCGCCGGCAAGCAAACGGATCATGATTTCTCCCGGGGCCGCGCGACGGTGCGGCCGATCGATTCAGACGGCGATGGTAAACGTCCCGCGCCGCCGTCGACTGAGGGAACCTCCTCAGCGTCGTGCGCCGCCTATACTCGCGCATCGCCCTTGAGTTCATGCCGATGACCGACACCGCCGCGCTGCCGGACGATTTTCTCGGCCATCCGAAAGGGCTGTACGTCTGCTTCTTCACCGAGATGTGGGAGCGCTTCTCGTTCTACGGGATGAAGGCGCTGCTGCTGCTGTATCTGATCAAGCATCACCGCTTCACCGACGATCTCGGCTACAACCTGATCGGCGCGTACGGCGGCCTCGTCTACGCGGCGCCGGTGTTCGGCGGCATGGTCGCCGACCGCTGGCTCGGCATGCGCAAGGCGATCCTGCTCGGCGGCGTGCTGCTGTGCCTCGGCCATTTCGCGATGGCGGTCGAAGGCCGGCCGGCGCGGATCGTCGACGGCGTCGTCGTGCGCGACGAAGCCGCGCTGCAGGTGTTCTATTTCGCGCTGGCGCTGATCATCGTCGGCGTCGGTTTTCTCAAGGCGAATGTCTCGACGCTGGTCGGCCGGCTGTACGCGGATCGCGATCCGCGCCGCGAGGCGGGCTTTTCGATCTACTACGCCGGCGTCAATCTCGGCGGCGTGATTTCCGGCGTGCTGTGCGCGTGGCTCGGCGAGACTTTCGGCTGGGGCTATGGTTTCGGCGCGGCCGGCGTCGGCATGCTGTTCGGCCTGGCGACGTTCGTCTACGGCCAGCGCCATCTGCTCGGTCGCGCCGAGCCGCCGAACCGCGAACGGCTGCGCGAACGGACGTTCGCCGGCGTGCCGCGCGAATGGCTGATCTACCTGTCCGCGTTCGGCGGCGTCGCGGTCGGCTGGCAGCTGATCCAGCGCCATTCGCTGATGATCGACGTGCCGGGCCTGCCGGACATGAGTGTCGTGCTGTGGGCGATGCACGCGATCGCATTCGTGCTGCTGGCGTGGATCGTCTGGTATCTGGCGGCGCGCTGCAGCGCCGTGCAGCGCCGGCAGATGCTGGTGCTGCTGGTGCTGATCGTCTGCTGCCTGATCTTCTTCACGCTCTACGAGCAGACCTACGGTTCGTGGCTGCTGTTCTCGGACCGCGTGATGGATCGCCATACGAACCTGTTCGGCTGGCGCTACGAATGGACGGCCGGCCAGCTGACGTCGCTCGGTTCGCTGTTCATCCTGCTGCTCGCGCCGCTGCTGTCGTGGCTGTGGCCGTGGCTCGAACGGCGCGGAATGAATCCGGGCAAGCCGCTGAAATCGGCGCTCGGCCTGATCGCTGCCGGCCTCGCGTTCGTCGTGCTGGTGTGGAGCGCGCGCCATCCGCAGGCCGATGGCCTGACCGCGTTCTGGTGGTTCGTGCTCGCGTATTTCGTGCTCGAGATCGGCGAGATGCTGCTGTCGCCGATCGGCCTCGCCGCGGTCACCGAGCTGTCGGTGCCGAGCGTCGTCGGCGTGATGATGGGCGCGTGGTGGCTCGGCACCGCGTATTCGGAAGTGCTCGCCGCCACGCTCGGCAAGCTTTCCGCGCTCGAAGTGCCGGAAGATGGCGCGATCGTCGTCGCCGACGCGCTCGCGAAGTACGACGCGCTGTTCGTCTACTCGGCGAAGATCGGCATCGGTGCCGGGCTCGTGATCCTGCTGCTGACGCCGCTGCTGAAGCGCGGCATGCACGGCGTCCGCTAGATCCGCGCTACCGGCGTCGACGCCGCAGCGACGCCAGCGCGAGCGGCAGCAACGTCAGCCAGCCGAGACTGCCACCGCCGCCGCTGTTGTCGGCCGACGCATCCGCGTTTCCGGACCCGTCGCCCGAACCGCCGGTGTTGCCATTGCCACCATTGCCATCGCCAAGCCGGGATGCGTCGCGTCCGTCGAGCACGCTCTTGCCGGTGTTGCCGGGATCGAGCGCAGCCTTGAGCGTGACGCCGGTGATGCTGGTCGCGGTCCAGGCCTGATCGAGGCGCGCGAAGTAATCGGTGGCGCCATTGTTGGATGCGCCAGAGCAGCCGCCACTGCCACCGGACAGCGTGCCGACGATGCGGCGGTTCTGATCGAGCAGGCCGGAACCGGACGAGCCTTGCTCGGTGGTGCCGCTCGCCCAGTTCACACCCCAGGTGTTGACGCTGAAGCCGCCCAGGCCCAGCAGGCCGCCGCCGGTGATGCGGACGTCGTCGACTTTCTGCGCGCCCTGCGTGTAGGTGCTGATTTTCTTGTCGTCGCCGGACGGATGATGGATCACGGCACCGGATGCCGGGACATTGCCGCGCACATCCCAGCCGTCGTAGTACGCATCGAAGCCGCTTGGCGGCCTGCCGGCGAGTTCGAACAGCGTGTAATCGGTGACGGTCCGTCCGGACGTGCCGGCGACGACCGCCCGCCCGGCGATGTTCTGCGTGACCGTGCCGGCCGTGCCTTCGCCGCAGCCGGAACGCTGCACGTTGAAGTAGGCCGTGGTCTGATCGACATTGCCGCTGTCGATGCCGCAGTGATTGGCGGTCAGTACCAGCGCGCGGCCGTCCTCGGCGGTGTTGTTGACGAGCGAACCGCTGCACAGGAATTCCGACAGGCCGCTGACGATCGTGACGAGCACGGTCGAGCGCACTTCGTCGGCGTAGTGATCGCCGGTCGGGCAAGTGACGTCGACCTCGCAGGCGCCCGAGGTGCCACTGGTGTTCGAGAAGCTTTTGCTGCCGAGTTCGCGGAATGCGTGAAACGCGCTGGCCGACGTGAACGAGAATTGCGCTTTTTCGTCGATCGGCATGCGCGCCTCGATTACCGCGTCTTCGCTCCGGACCAGCGGCGTGACGAGTCGGCCGTTGCGGCTGCTCGTGAACGGACCCTGCACATCGCGGCCTTCGTTGGTGTAGACGTA
>DASSVA010000009.1:0-2911 GCA_035706385.1 Solimonas sp.
CGCCGCGAGTTGCGGATCGTTCGGCCGCACGCCGAAACCGAACAGCGTGACGACGATGACGAAGAACAGCGGCGGCATCAGCCATTCGGTCTTCGCGCGCGCGGCGAGCTTCAGCTCGCGCGCGAACAGCGCGACGAACGCGTTCACAGCAACCACTCGCGCGCGACCAGCGGCGCCGGCAGCATCTGGTGGCTGGTCATCAGCACCGCACCGCCGCCGCGCAGATGCTCGTCGACCAGTTCCGCGAACAGGCCGAGGCCGTCGATGTCGAGGCCGTCGAGCGGTTCGTCGAGCAGCCACACGGCACGCCGCTGCAGCAGCAGCCGCGCCAGCGCGGTGCGTCGTTTCTGGCCGGCCGACAGCAGCCGGCAGCTGCGCAGGCGCGCGCGCGGCGGCAGGTTCATCCGCGTCAGCGCGGCATCGATTGCGGCCGCCGGCGCGCCGTTGATGCCGCACCAGAAACGCAAATTCTCGGCCGCGCTGAGCTGCAGGTTCAGGCCGTTGCGGTGGCCGAGCCAGTGCGGCCGCGCGTCGTCGTCCGCCCCGTGCACACGGCCGCCGCCGGCGCGGCGCAGGCCGGCCAGCGTTTCGAGCAGCGAAGTCTTGCCGACGCCGTTCGCGCCGCGCAGATGCAGCAGTTCGCCAGCCGCCAGCCGCAGGTCGAAATCGCGCAGCAGCACGCGGTCGCCGCGCAGGACGGTCAATCGATCGGCAGTCAGTAGGGACACGCACGCCACCCGGAAATTCGGCGGCGCACAGTGTACGGGAGACGGCGCTTCAGGCGGCGGCGGAATGGCCGGCGTCGAACAGCGACGCGTAGCCGCTCATCTTCATGACGTCGATGTCCGGGCTGACGTCGAGCTTGCGATATGCCGGCACCGCGTCGCGATCGATGCGCTCGTACGGCGGCGCGCGGCCGGCCGCGCTCTGCAGCACGGCGACGCGGATGACGTCCGCATAAGTCGGCGCGCCGTCGTGCGCGGCGCCGAAATCGCGCCATTGCCGCGGCACGTCGATCAGTTCGGCCGGGAAATGCCAGGCCTGCAGCACCATCCCGCCGATGCGCGGCGAGAGGACGTCGAGCACGTTGTCGAGTTCGTGCGGATCGTCGAGCACCGCCTGATGCGCTTCGGCGAGCCGCAGGATCGCCAGCGCGCCGATGTCGTGGACCAGGCCGGCGAGCATCGCCATTTCCGGATTGAGCAAGGTGCATTGCGCCGCCAGCACCTGCGCCGCCGCGGCGACGTCGACGCTCTGCCGCCAGCTGCGCCGCAGCCGCGTTTCGATCAGCGGCGCGCCGCGCGCGAACATCTGTTCGATCGCCAGCCCCGAGACCAGCAGCCGCGTGTAATCGAACCCGAGCCGCGTCACCGCCTGGCGGACGTTGTCGACGCGATGGCCGCCGCGCTGCGCGGCGCTGTTGGCGACGCGGATCAGCCGCACCGACAGCGCCGCGTCCTTCTGCAGTTCGACCGCCAGCGTCGCCGCCGACACGTCGTCGCGCTGCGCGAGCTGGCGGACGTGCAGCGCGATTTCCGGCAGCGTCGGCAGCACCAGCTGGTCCCTGGCGAGGGCGTCGATGACAACGCGGTGGAAGCGATCTTCGAGGACCATGGCGATCAATGGCTGGCGGCAAGCCGTTTAGCGGCCGCGCCGGCGCGGACTTGAGGGGCGCAAAAACGGCGGACTAGCGCTGCGCCCTGTCGATCAGCGAGGTCGTCGAATAGCCGTCGTGGAACGGCAGCACCAGGACACGGCCGCCGTGCGCGGTGACGGCGTCGTAGCCGGCGATCTGCTCGGGGCGGTAGTCGCCGCCCTTGACCAGCAGGTCCGGCAGCACGCGGCCGATCAGCCGCGCCGGCGTGTCTTCGGCAAACGCGACGACGTGATCGACGCAGCGCAGCGACGCGAGCAGCGCCATGCGGTCGGCGGCCCGGTTCAGCGGCCGCGTCGGCCCCTTGAGGCGGCGTACCGAGTCGTCGTCGTTGACCGCGACGATCAGCAGATCGCCGAGCCGCCGCGCGTCTTCGAGATAACGCGCGTGGCCGACGTGCAGCACGTCGAACACGCCGTTGGTCATGACGATGCGCCGGCCGGCGGCACGCGCGGCGGCGACCGCGGCGAGCAGCGTTTCCTCGTCGACGACGCCGCCCGGCGCGCCGGCGCCGCTCAGCGCGCGACGCAGTTCGGCCGGCGACACGGTCGCCGTGCCGAGCTTGCCGACGACGACGCCGGCCGCGGCATTGGCGAGCCGGCAGGCCTGCGCGAGCGGCGTGCCGGCGGCGAGCGCGGCGGCGAGCGTCGCGATCACGGTATCGCCGGCGCCGGTCACGTCGAACACTTCGCGCGCCGCGGTCGGCACGTGCAGCGGCGGCGCGTCCGGCGTCACCAGCGTCATGCCGTGTTCGCTGCGCGTGATCAGCAGCGCGTCGAGTTCGAGCTCGGCGCGCAATGCGTCGGCGCGCGCGACCAGCTCGGCCTCGTCGCGGCAGACGCCGGCGACCGCCTCGAATTCGGACAGGTTCGGCGTCAGCAGCGTCGCGCCGCGATAGCGCTGCCAGTCCGTGCCTTTCGGATCGACCAGCACCGCCTTGCGCTGCGCGCGCGCCGCACGCACCAGCGCGGCGACGTCGCGCAGCGTGCCCTTGCCGTAATCGGACAGCACGACGACCTCGCAGCGGCTCAGCGCCTGCGCGAAATGCGAGGCCAGCGCGTCGCCGTCGAAACCACCGACCGCGCCGAGCGCTTCCTCGAAATCGAGGCGGATCAGCTGCTGGTTGCGCGACAGCACGCGCAGCTTGGTGATCGTCGGCGCCGCCGCGGCGATGATGAAATCGGCGCTGACGTGCCGCGCCTGCAACTGCTCGCCGAGCGTGCGCGCGGCCTCGTCGGCGCCGACCACGCCGAGCAC
>DASSVA010000010.1:0-3268 GCA_035706385.1 Solimonas sp.
ATGGTGACTCGGCGGCCCGTCCTGGGCCGCCGCCCCCTGCGCGCGCTGCGCTGCTCGGTGCGGTCCTGAGGGGCCCAAAGGCGAAAAAGCCACGGCACGGCGCTGCGCGCCGCGACGAAACAAAGATGACGCCCTCTCCCCGCGTGCGGGGAGAGGGTCGGGGTGAGGGGCGCTGTTGCCTTTGGGCCCCTTTGCGAAGCGCCGAGACGCGCAGACGCGCCGGGGCTGTCCGGCGCTGACTGTTTGAGCGCTGCGCAGCAGCGCGAGTTTCAGCGACGGCCGGCGTGGCGAGCATCGCAGGGTATCGCCGCGCAGCGGCGACGCGTAAGCCAGGGGTGCCCTTTCTTTTGGTGACTTTTCTTTGGGCAAGCAAAGAAAAGTCACTCGCGCCGCAGCGCGAAACAAAAAGCCCGATCGAGAGACAAAGCTCCATCAGATCACCACCAGCTCCGCCCGCAACGCACCCGCTTCCTTGAGCGCTTCGAGAATCGCGACCAGATCGCCCGGCGCGGCGCCGACCTGATTCACCGCCTTGACGAGGTCGTCGAGATTGACGCCGGCGTCGAACACGAACATGTGGCCGCTGCCTTCCTGCGTGACCTCGATCTGCGAGCGCGGCACGGCGACGGTCTGGCCGTCGGAGAACGGTGCCGGCTGGCTGACCTGCGGCTTCTCGGAAATCGTCACCGCGAGCGAACCGTGCGAGACGGCGGCCGGCATCACGCGCACGCGGCTGCCGATCACGACCGTGCCGGTGCGCGAGTTGATGACGACTTTTGCGGCGGCGTCGCCCGGATCGACCTCGATGTTCTCGACGACCGACAGGAACGCGACACGCTGGTTCGCATCGGCCGGCGCGGCGACGCTGACGGTCACCGCGTCCTGCGCGCGCGCCAGCGGACTGCCGAGCGCGGCATTGATGCTCTGCGCCATCCGCGCGGCGGTCGTGAAATCGGCGGTATGCAGATCGAAGCGCAGTTCCGGCGACGACGCGAACGCGCTGGCGACGACGCGCTCGACCTGCGCGCCATTCGGGATGCGGCCGGCGCTCGGCACGTTGACCGAGACGCGCGAGCCGTCCTTGCCGGACACGCCGAAGCCGCCGACCACGACATTGCCCTGCGCGATCGCGTAGACCTGGCCGTCGGCACCTTTCAGCGGTGCCATCAGCAACGAGCCGCCGCGCAGCGAGCCGGCGTTGCCGAGCGACGAGACGGTCACGTCGATCTGCTGGCCGGGCTTGGCGAACGGCGGCAGGTCGGCGTGGATCGCCACGGCGGCGACGTTCTTGAGCTGCGGATTGACGGTCGGCGGCACGGTCACGCCGAGCTGCGCGAGCATCGACTTCAGGCTCTGCGTCGTGAACGGCGCCTGCGTGGTCTGGTCGCCGGTGCCGTCGAGACCGACGACCAGACCGTAACCGACCAGCGGATTGCTGCGCACGCCTTCGACCGACGCGAGATCCTTGACGCGCTCGGCATGCGCGAGATTCGGAAACACGCACAACAGCGCCGTCAGCCAGCGGCAGATCCGCAGATGGCGATCGTGGCGACGCGTGAGCAGATGGCGCATCGCGTTCTCCTAGAACGGGAACAGCACGGAATTGAAGAAGCGCGCGAGCCAGCCCATCGCGTTGGCGTCGGCGACCGCGCCGTTGCCGGCATAACGGATCTTCGCGTTGGCGACGCGATCGGACGTGACGCTGTTGCTGGCGGCGATGTCGATCGGCCGGACGATGCCTTCGAGCGCGACGCGCTCCGAGCCCTGGTTCAGCGACAGCTGCTTTTCGCCGCGCACGACGAGATTGCCGTTCGGCAGCACGCGCGTGACGATCACCGTCACCGAGCCGGACAGCGTGTTCGATTGCGTCGACGCGCCGCCGCCGCTGAACGACTGGTCGGAGCCGAGATCGAAGCCGAGCACGCCGGTGCCGTTGACGCTGAGCGGCCGGCCGAACAGCGTCGGATTGGCGATGTCGTCGGAGGTCTTCTTCGCGGTGCTGGTGTTCGCCTTCTTCTCGGCCTGGGTCTTCTCGACCAGCACGACCGTCAGCAGATCGCCGACGCGACGCGCCTTGCTGTCCTCGAACAGCGCGATGCCGCCGCCGGCCGAATAGATCGAACCGTCGCTCGCCGGCGGTGCGATCGCCGCCGCTTCCGGCGGCACGATCGGGTCTTCGCGCGACGGCGCGGCGGCGCAGGCGCCGAGCGACAGGCACAACAGCGTGAGCGCGGTGCGCATCGTGTTCACAGGTTCTGCGTCACGTACTGCAGCATCTGGTCGCTGGTCGAGATCGCCTTCGAGTTCATCTCGTAAGCGCGCTGCGTCTCGATCATGTTGACCAGTTCCTCGACGACGTTGACGTTCGAGCCTTCGAGCGCGCCCTGCTGCAGCGCGCCGAAACCGTTCGAGCCGGGCGCCGCGGTCTGCGGCGAGCCGCTCGCGGCGGTCTCGGTGTAAAGGTTCTCGCCTTTCGGCTGCAGGCCGGCGGGATTGATGAAGTCGGCGGTCAGGATCTGGCCGACCTGCTGCGGCTGCGCGTCGCCGCTCATCTGCACCGAGACGATGCCGTCGCTGCTGATCGAGATGCTCTGCGCGCCACTCGGAATCTGGATGCCGGGCTGCAGCGGATAACCGCTCGACGTGACGATCTGGCCCTGGCTGTCCGGCTGGAACGTGCCGTCGCGCGTGTACGCGAGCGTGCCGTCCGGCAACTGGATCTGGAAGAAGCCGCGACCGTCGATCGCGATGTCGAGCGCGTTGCCGGTCTGCGACAGGTTGCCCTGCGTGAAGCTCTTTTCGGTCGCGACCACACGCACGCCGGTGCCGAGCATCAGGCCCGACGGCGCCTGCGTCTGCTGCGAGGTCTGCGCGCCGGGCTGGCGCACGGTCTGGTACAGCAGATCCTCGAACGCGGCGCGGCCTTTCTTGAAGCCGGTCGTGTTGACGTTGGCGAGATTGTTCGACACGACCGTCATGCGCGTCTGCTGCGCATCGAGTCCGGTCTTGGCGACCCAGAGTGCTTGATCCATGGTGCTGGCCTCCGACGGCTTTCCGTCTTTGGCGGGACCGTTGCAGGTTCCGGACCAGCGGCGAGGTGTCGGGATGCCGGCGCGTTGCCGTTGCCGCAAAACCATCTTTGTAGGAGCGCCCCATGGGCGCGACCGGATGTTTCACAACGTGCGGATTTAGCCGCGGTCGCGCCCATGGGGCGCTCCTACAGGGGGGTTGAGGTAACGCGGAATCAGCCGCCCATCCGCGTCAGCGT
>DASSVA010000011.1:0-2008 GCA_035706385.1 Solimonas sp.
GTCGTGGCCGTACGCGTGGTCGTCGTCGGGCGGCTGTTCGGCCCAGCGCAGGCTGACGAACGCGACGAGGCTCGCGCCGAGATTGACGAACGACTCGAACGCGTCGGACAGCAGGCCGACCGAACCGCTCAGATGCCAGGCACCGAACTTCAACGCCATCGTCGTCGTCGCCGCGGCGGCCGACAGCAAGGCATAACGTGCCGGCGAACCGGCCTGCGCTGCCGTCATCCGGCGACCGGCGCGCTGCTTGGCGACAGCGCCCGCGCGATCTCCGCCTCGATCATGTCGAGATCCGGAATCAGCGCGACCTGGTTGGCAACGCGCGCACGTGACAGCAGCAGCTCATTGCGATCACCGTCGCGCAAAGGCTCGGGCTGCACGGCGACGCGCGTCAGCGTCACCAGATGCGGATACGCCTGCGTGATCAGCGCGAACTGTCCGGACGGCAGATGCCGGCCGTTGGAATTGATCACGACGACACGCTCGCGCCGCGAATCGCCCGGCATCGCGCCGCCGTTGAGCACTTCGAAGCGCAGTACCGGCAGCCGCCGGCTGTTCCACTCGATGAAGCCGGCCAGCCACGACGGCAAACGCGGATCGGCCTGCACGGCGTCGCGCGCGACGACTTCCGCGATCGCGATGTTCGGCAACAGCAGCGTGTCGCCGGCCAGCGCGATCAGCACCGCGTACAGCTGTTTGCTGGTCTCGCCGCTCATCATTCCTGGAGGACTCCGCGCAATTCGGTGAGCAGCTGATCATCCTGATACGGCTTGATCAGGTAACGGTTGACGCCGAGCGAGCGGGCGCGCTCGCGATGCTTTTCACCGGAACGCGACGTGATCATGATGATCGGCGTCGTCGCGATGCGCGCGGTGTTGCGCACGTAGGCCGCGACTTCGAAGCCGTCGGCGCGCGGCATCTCGATATCGAGCAGGATCGCCAGCGGCGTCTCGGTCTGCAGCTGCGCCATCGCGTCGAGACCGTCCTTCGCGGTGACGACGGTGTAGCCCTGGCGCGTCAGCAGGCGCTCGGTCACGCGGCGGATCGTCAGCGAATCGTCGACGACCATGATCAGTCCGCGCGTGGTCGCGGCCGGCGCGGCCGGTTCGGCACCGCCGACGGCGGTGCGCAGCGCACGGCGCGCGGCATCCTGGGCAAGCTCGGCCGGATCGAGGATCAGCACCGCGCGGCCGTCGGCGAGGATCGTCGCGCCGCTGATGCCGGGCACGCTGCTGACCTGCGCGCCGACCGCCTTCGAGACGATTTCGCGATTGCCGATCAGACTGTCGACGACGATCGCATAGCGCCGATCGCCGGCACCGATGCCTTCGGGCAGGCGCACGAGAATCGCGTGCGCCGCCTTGGCGTCGTGGCCGCCGGCCGCCGCAGCATTGCCGAGAAACGCGGCCAGCGAACGCACGCGATAGTCGACGCCGCCGTAGACGAACGGCGGACCGTCCTCCGCGTAATGCGCGGGCAGATCCTGGCGCGGAATGCGGGCGATGCCTTCGATGCTCGACAGCGGCACCGCGTAGGTCTCGCCGCCGACGTCGACGAGCAGCGCCTGCGACAGCGCGAGATTGAGCGGCAGACGCACGAGGAAGCGCGCGCCCAGGCCGGGCTGCGACGACAGTTCCAGCGTGCCGCCGAGCTGTTTGACTTCGGCGGCGACCACGTCCATGCCGACGCCGCGGCCGGCGTCCTGGGTCAGCGTCCGCGCGGTCGAGAAACCCGGCATGAAGATGAACTGCGCCGCCTGCTCGTCGCCGATCCCGGCATCGGCCGGCATCAGGCCGCGCTTGATCGCAGTCGCGCGGATCGCGTCGAAATCGAGACCGCCGCCGTCGTCCTGCACCTCGACATTGAGCTGCGTGCCTTCGCGCCAGAGATTGATGCGGATCTCGCCTTTCGGCGGCTTGTCGCGACGGCTGCGCTCGTCCGGCGTTTCGATGCCGTGCACGACGGCGTTGCGCAACAGGTGTTCGAGCGGTGCCGTCATCCGCTCCAG
>DASSVA010000012.1:0-2632 GCA_035706385.1 Solimonas sp.
TCGACGCCGGATTGCGGCTGCGGGAACGGCACGCCGAGATGCGCACCGGTCAGCTCGTCGGAACCGGTCAGTTTCGCGCGACCGACGTTGGCGCGGCTGGCGTCGTAGATCGCCTGCGGATACGCGACGCTGCGCCGGCTCGTGTAGACCGGCATCCGGTAGTCCGGATATTTCGCGAACAGCGCGAGATGGCCGGCGCTGAGGCGATTGCGGTACTGCGCGAGATTGGCGGCGGTGATCGTGAACAGCGGCTTGTCGTTCGGAAACGGATCGGCGAGCCGCTGACCGGCGTGAAACGCCTTCGGCCACTGCGCGCGCTGCAGGCCGCCGCTCCACGCCGGGATCGTGCCGTCGGCGTTGCCATTGGCATCGGCGCCGATCGGCGTCAGCTTGCCGCTGGCGACGGCGGCGACACCCTGCGGCGCGCCGCCGCTGCCGAGCGCCAGCGCATCGCCGCTGAGCCGGCCGCTGAGCTGCACCTGATCGTCGTCGCGAGCGCCGCGTTCGCTCGCCGCCTGCAGCGCCTGTTCGCGCGCCTTGCCGCTTTCCAGATACTTGATCCATTCACTCGCCGACGCGTGTCCGTCGGCGAGTTTGTCGGCCTCGCGGAACGACGCCAGCGCGCCGTCGACGTCGGCCTGCTGGTATTGCGCGAAGCCGAGCGCGAGCCAGGTCTTGCCGCGCGTCTTGTCGTCCGGCTTGCCGAGCGCGATCGCCTGCTTCAGCGCCTGCGCGGCTTCGCCGTATTCGTCGCGGTCGAGATGCAGCTGCGCGAGCTGGCTGTACAGCGCGGCGTTCGGCGCGGTCTTCACCAGCGCCTGCAGCGCCGGCAGCGCGAGACTGTCTTCACGCGCCGCGAGCCAGAGCTGCGCGAGCAGCTTGCGACTGGCCGTGTCGTCGGCGACCTGCTTGCGATCGATCAACGATTGCAGCAGCGAACCGGCCTCGAACGGCGCGCCGATCTGCGCGGTCAGCGTCACCAGCCGCAGGCGCTCGTCGGCGGTCTTCAGGAAGCCGAGCCGATTGGCGAGTTCCATCACCGCCGCGGCGCGCGCCTTGTCGCCGAACTTGAGCTGCAGCGCGGCGAGCCGCAGCCAGTCGTCGCGATTGCGCGGATCTTCTTTCAGCAATTGCTCCAGCAGCGGCAGCGCGTCACGCTCACGGCCGCTGCCGATATACGCCGCCGCCAGCGCGCGACGCCAGCTGATGTCGGCGCCCGGCTTGTCGGCACCGGCTTTCTGCAGCAGCGACAGCGCGTCGCGATAACGCTTCTGATCGAGATAGATCGACGCCAGCGCCGCCAGCATCTGCGGCGACGCCCGCCCGCCCTTGACCTGCGCTTCGAGCCGCGGCTGCATCTTCTTCAGATCGCCGCTCGCCATGTACAGCTGCGCGAGATCGTTCTTCATCTGCGTCGCGGCCGGCCCCGACAACGCGTTCTGCGCGAGCGCCTGTTCGAGATACTGCGTCGCTTTCGCGTAATCCTTTTTCTGCACCGCCTGCGCGGCGAGATCGCGCAGCAGCAGCGCCTTGGCGTACGGATCGGTGGTGATGCGCAGCAGTTGTTGCGGGTCTTCGCGTTTTTCCGGCTGCGTCGGCGTCTCGACGATGCGCTGCTCGCTGCGATACTGGTCGGCCAGCACCGCCGTCGTCGGCAACAGCATCGACGCCGCGAGCGCCGCGCGAATCGGCAGGCGCATCGTCATTGCTTCCAGTTGTAGACGCAGTCTTCCGGATTCATCTCGACACGCTGCTTGACCTCGCGCGCATTCGATCCCGAGTCGTAGATCCAGTTCGAGATGCTCTCGATCGCCGCCGCTTCGAACACGCCGCGCGGATTGGCGTCGACGAGCTTGACGTTGCTCACATGGCCGTTCGGCAGCACCGTGAACACGACCTCGACCCAGCCGCGGATCTTCTGTTTGCACGCCCAGTCCGGCATCTGCGGCCGCGCCGTCGACAGCGGCACCAGCGGCTTGCCCTTGAAACCCTGGCCGGTGCCGTTGCCGCCACCGCCGCCACTGCCGGCGCCGCGACCGGCGAATCCAGCGAAACCGGTCGCGCCGGTCAGGCTCAGACCGCTCGCGCCGAGCGTGACCGGCACCGAGATCGGCCCGGCGTCGAGCGGCGCGGCGGCCATCGCCGACGACAGCGACGGCAGCTCGGGCCGCGCGACGGCCGGCGGCGCGTCGGGCGGCGGCGGCGGCGCGTTCGCCAGCATCTGTTCGGGTGGCTCGTCGTGCGCTGGCGGTGGCGGCGCCACTTCGACGTTGTCGAGCGCGCGCATGCCATTGCCGTGCGTCTTCGGCTGGATCAGCTGGTACATCCACCAGAACAGCAGCAACGCGACCGCCAGTCCGAGCAGCGGCGGCACGACGAAGCGCGTCCAGCGCGCGTCAACGAGGCTGGACATCATTCATTGTCGCGCCTGCGGCGTCGCCGCGATCGCGACGTTCTTGAAGCCGGCGAGGCGCGCCTGGTCCATCGCTTCGACGACCAGGCCGGCACGCGCATCGCGGTCGGCCTGCACGATCACCGCCGCGTTCGGATTCTCCTGGCGGCGCTTCTGCAGATGCGCGCGCAGCGCGCGGATGTCGATGCGCTGGCCGTCGCTCCAGACCTCGCCGTTCGG
>DASSVA010000013.1:0-2978 GCA_035706385.1 Solimonas sp.
GCAGATCGCGATGCGCTACGGCAGCGGTCCGGTCTGCGGCTTGTTGCCGGTCAGTTCGAGTTCAAGCTGCGCGAGCAGTTGCCGGAAACGGTGCGCGCCGGCGAGCCGCGCGATCTGCAAACCGCCTTGCAGTGCCGCGCCGACCATCACCGCCTTGTCGTAGGCATCGCCTTCGAAGCGCAGACTGCCTTCGCGGCGGCCTTCCTCGAGCGTCAGCACCAGCCACGCATAGGTTTCGCGCATCAGCATCCGCGCCTCGACGCGCATCTCGTCGCACAGCACGCCGAAGTCCGCGCCGAACACGCCGCCCGGGCACAGCCGGCCGTCCTCGGTTTCCAGATGCGCCAGGTACGTGCCGAAATACGCCTGCAGCCGCGCCCATGCCGCCGTTTCGAACTCGATGCTGCGCACCCATTTCTGGAAGCTGTCGCGGTAACGGCGGACCAGCGCGACGCCGAGATCGTCCTTCGCCGGGAAGTGGTAATGAATCGCCGCCGTGCGCAAACCAAGCTGGCGGGCGATGTGCTGGTAGCTGAAGCCGTTGAAGCCGCGCCGCTGCAGCAGCGCTTCGGCGCAGGCGAGGATCGCCTCGCGCGTGTCGGGCCGGCCACGCGGCCGGCGTCGCGGTTTTGGTTCTGCGTCCGCCATATCGAAGTCTAGGTCCGCACTGATCGCAGCGGCAAACGCGGTTCAGCCGGCCTGCAACAGCACCACGGCATGCGCAGCAAGGCCCTGCTTCGCGCCGATCGCATCCATGCCTTCGTTGGTCGTCGCCTTGACGTTGACGTCGTCGAGGCCGACGCCGAGGCCGGCCGCGAGCTGTTCGCGCATCGCCGCGGTGTATGCCGAGACGCGCGGCGCCTGCGCGATCAAGGTCAGATCGGCGTTGACGACACGGTAACCGGCGGCGGCGACACGGCGCATCACTTCGGCGAGCAGGCGGCGGCTGTCGATGCCCTTGTATTGCGGATCGTCGTCGGGGAACAGCTTGCCGATGTCGCCGCCGGCGATCGCGCCGAGCAGCGCATCGCACAGCGCGTGGATCAGCGCGTCGCCGTCCGAATGCGCGACGATGCGGTACGCGCACGGAATGAACACACCGCCGAGCTGCACACCGTCACCGGCTTCGAGACGATGCGAATCGAAGCCGTGGCCGATACGCAGTTTCATGCCGATCTCCCCGTCATTTCGGCCGCTCCTGTTGCTGCAGCCAGAACTGCGCGAGCTGCAGGTCTTCCGGATACGTGACCTTGATGTTCGCTTCACTGCCGCGCACCAGCCGCGGCCGGCAGCCGCGCTGCTCCATCGCGCCGGCTTCGTCGGTCACTTCGACGCCGCGCGCACGGCAATCCTTGAGCGCGTCCATCAGCGGACCGAGCCGGAACAGCTGCGGCGTCTGCGCGCGCCAGAACGCGCTGCGGTCGACGGTCTCGCCGATACGGCCCTGCCGCGCGCGCTTGAGCGTGTCGTTGACCGGCAGCGCAAGAATGCCGCCGTGCTCGTCGTCGGCTTCCTCGCAGAGCCGGTCGATGTCGGCTGCCTGCACGCACGGCCGCGCGGCGTCGTGGACCAGCACATGGACTTCGCGGAATGCGCGCGTGCGCGCGGCGACCGCTTCGAGACCGGCAAGCACCGACTCGGCGCGCGCCGCGCCGCCGACCGTCGTGACGATGCGCGGGTGCCGCGCGATCGGCAGTTGCGTGAAGCCGCTGTCGCTGCGCGCGAGCACGAGCACGACGCCGTCGATCCATTCGGCTTCGAGGAACGGCGCCAGCGACCATTCGATCAACGCGCGACCGTGCAGCGGCAGATATTGCTTCGGACGACCGCTCGCCATGCGCGTGCCGCCGCCGGCGGCCGGAATCACGGCCCAGTAACGCGCTGCAGGTGCGGACACGATGCGAGTGTCGCTAACGCTGGACGACCAGATAGAAGGTTTCGCCTTCCTTGATCATGCCCATCGTCGTCCGCGCACGACCTTCGATCGCGACGACGCCGGAGTTCAGATCCTGGACTTCGGCGTCGAGCGTCGCGTTGCGCTCGCGCAGCCGTTCGTTCTCGGCAGCCTGCGCGACGACTTCGCCTTTCAGGCGATGCGTATGCGCGACGCCGCCCTTGGCGACCCACAGCCGCCACTGCAATCCGAGCAGCAGCGCGGCGAGGACGGCCAGGATCACGCGATTGGACATGCGCGGCAGTCTAATACCTTACAAGGCGATCGGGAACGCGCCGGCTCCCGGATAACGGGCGCGCTTGCCGAGCTTGCGCTCGATGCGCAGCAGCTGGTTGTACTTGGCCATGCGGTCCGAACGGCACAGCGAGCCGGTCTTGATCTGCGTCGCGGTCGTGCCGACCGCGATGTCGGCGATCGTCGCGTCCTCGGTTTCGCCGGAACGGTGCGAGACGACGCTGCTGTAGCCGGCGTCGGTCGCCATCTGGATCGCTTCGAGCGTTTCGGTCAGCGTGCCGATCTGGTTCGGCTTGATCAGGATCGAGTTGGCGACGCCGCGGACGATGCCTTCGGCGAGGATCGTCGTGTTGGTGACGAACAGATCGTCGCCGACCAGCTGCACCTTGTTGCCGAGCTTGTCGGTCAGGATCTTCCAGCCTTTCCAGTCGCCTTCCGCGCAACCGTCCTCGATCGAGATCACCGGGTACTTCGCGCAGATGCCGGCGAGGTAATTCGCGAACTCCTCGCTCGTGTAGCTCTTGCCTTCGCCGTGCAGGTGGTACTTGCCCTTCTGGTAGAACTCGCTCGACGCGACGTCGAGGCCGAGATAGACGTCCTTGCCCGGCTTGTAACCGGCTTTCTCGATCGCTTCGAGCAGGCAGTCGAGCGCGGCGACGTTCGACGGCAGGTTCGGCGCGAAGCCGCCTTCGTCGCCGACCGCGGTGTTGAGCTTGCGCGCGTGCAGCACTTTCTTCAGCGTGTGGAAAATCTCCGCGCCGTAGCGCAGCGCTTCCGAAAAGCTCGGCGC
>DASSVA010000014.1:0-4678 GCA_035706385.1 Solimonas sp.
CGACGATGTAGACGTGATAGACGAAAACCAGCAACGTCGCGAATCCGCGCAGACCGTGGATGTGCGGATTGAACTTCATTGCGGCAGCCCCCTGCGGCTCATTGGCCATGGCGCAACTTTTTTCTTTAAGATGCGATGCGCAATGTCGCCGTAAATGCCCACCCATTGCAAATGAGCGCCCCGTGAGCCGGCTGAAGCCCCTGCTGTTTCTGCTGCTCGCGATGAGCGGCAGCGCATCGGCCTGGGTGCGCCTGCCGGCGTACTTCGGCGACAACATGGTGCTGCAGCAGGGCCGGCCGCTGGTGTTCGCCGGCTGGGGCGATCCGGGCGAGCGCATCGACGTCAGCGACGGCCGCGCCCCGCAAAGCACGGTCGTCGATCGCGACGGCCGCTGGCGGATCGAACTGCCGGCGCGCGGCGTCAGCACCGGCCTCGACATCACCGTGCGCGGCGCGCACAACGTCATCGAACTGCACAACGTCGCGATCGGCGAGCTGTGGTTCGCCGCCGGCCAGTCGAACATGGCGTGGCCGATGGCATGGATCGCCGGCCGCGCCGGCGACATTCCGACGTCCCCCCAGCCGGACGTGCGCATCATGTCCGTCCACCAGCATCCGTCGCGGCGAGCGGAAGCGGATATCGAAGGCGACTGGTACGTGGCGACGCCGGACACCGTGCGTTTCTATTCCGCCGTCGCCTACCACTTCGCCCGCGTGCTGCAGGCACAGCTCGGCGTGCCGGTCGGCATCATGGAGTCCTCGGTCGGCGGCACCCGCATCGAACCCTGGCTGCCGACCGCGACCGCGCGCCCGTTGTTTCAGTTCTATCCGGACCTCGACAACTGGCACAGCCGCACGAACGGTCCCGGCGCGCTCTACAACGGCATGGTCGCGCCGCTCGGCCCACTGCCGATCCGCGGTGTCATCTGGTACCAGGGCGCGTCGAACGTCGGCGACGGCGGCCTCTATCTCTACAAGCTGTCGGCGCTGATCAAGCAATGGCGCGCACTCTGGAACGCGCCGAACCTGCCGTTCTTCTACGCGCAGGTCGCGCCGCTCGATTACAGCCCGCTGATTCCGCATCTGAAGCCGGAATCGCTGCAGCATCTGTGGGAAGCGCAGATCGACGTGCTCGCCGTTCCCGGCACCGGCATCGTGCCGACGATCGACCTGAACCCGAAAGCGCAGTTGCATCCGGACCAGAAACGCGAAGTCGGCGAGCGCTTCGCGATGCTCGCGCTGCATCGCGTCTACGGCCGTCCGGTCGTCGACGAAGGTCCGCGCTATCTCGGCCATGAGATTTCCGCTTCGTCGATCCGCATTCGCTGGACCGGCAACGCCGCCGGCCTGCATCCGCAGCAAGGCAACGAAATCCTCGGCTTCGAGGTCGCCGGCAGCGACGGCGTCTTCCGCCCGGCCGTCGCGCGCGTCGACGGCGATGCCGTCGTCGTCGCCAGCGCCAGCGTGCCGAAACCGCGCGCCGTACGCTACGCGTGGAGCGACCGACCCGTCGGCAATCTGGTCAACGGCGCCGGCTGGCCCGCCCTGCCGTTCGAAGCGCCGCGCTGAGGCCGCGCCGATGATTCCGTACGAGCTGCAGACCGTCGCCAATCCGTCCCGCCTCAAGCGGCTCAGCCATCGCGCGCGCTTCGCGCAGGCGCTGCGGATGATCGCGCCGCAGCCGGGTCAGGTCGTCGTCGATTACGGCACCGGCGACGGCCGGCTGCTGACGCTGCTGCACCGGCAGGAGCCGCGCGCCGAATACCTCGGCTACGAGCCGGTCACGGAAATGCACGAGCAGGCGCGGCGACTGTTGCAGGCGAGCGAGGTTCCGGCGCGATTGCTGACCGCGCGCGCGGAACTGCAGGGGCTGCAATGCGACCGCCTCGTCTGCATGGAAGTGTTCGAGCATCTCGATGCGCCGCAACTGGCCTGCGCGTTCGACGACTTGCGCACGCTGTTGCGGCCGGACGGGCGACTGGTGCTGTCGGTGCCGGTCGAGATCGGCGCCGCCGCGCTGGTCAAGAACGTCGTGCGCGCGATCGCCGGCCAGCAGAACGACAACGCGAGCTGGCGCAACGTCGCGGCTGCGACGATCGGCAGGACGGCCGGCATCCCGCGCCGCAGCCACGCCGGCTACATCGACGCACATCTCGGCTTCGACTATCGCGTTCTGCGCGCGCAGCTGCGGGCGGAGGGTTTTTCGATCGAAGCCGAGACTTTCGCGCCGCTGCCGCTGCTCGGCGCGGCGCTCAACAGCCAGGTGTTCTGGCGCTGCTCGCGGCGCTAGTTTTCCGCCGGCGGCCCTGTCGCTCCGCCATGGCTGAGAAATCCTTATGCACAAGGCCGGACAATCAAGAAGCGCCGTCACAATCAAGGTACGGTTCATTCACATTCTATCCATGCCTTTTCAGGTTTTTGTTTTAAATAGATTTAATCTGGCACTCCGATGACGGCGGCGGCGCGGCCACGGCGGCACAATTCGCGGCGGCGCGGCGCCACACGCGCCATTCACACGCTTATCCACAGCTTTGCCTGAGCTTCTCGTCACTGTCGCCGTGCCGGTGCCGCTGTATCGCGGCTTCGATTACCTGTTGCCGCCGGCGTGGGCGACGAAAGCCCGTCCCGGCGTGCGCGTGCGCGTCCCGTTCGGCCGCCGCAAACTGCATGGCGTCATCGTTCGCGCACCGTTCGAACGGGTCGACGCGGGACAGGACTATCGCACCGTCGACGTCGTGCTCGACGACGCGCCGCTGCTCGGCGCCGAACTGCTCGCGCTCTGCGCATGGGCCGCCGACTACTATCGCCACCCGCTCGGCGAGGTCGTCGCCGCGGCCTTGCCCGGCAGCCTGAAGCACGGCGCGGCCGCCACGCGCACCCGGCCGCTGCGCTGGCAGCTGACCGATGCCGGGCGCACCGCGCTGGCCGGATTGCCGACGCGTCATCGCGCGCAACGCGCCGCGCTCGAAGCACTGCACGGCGGCGGTCGCAACGCCGGCGAATGGCCGGTGGCGCCGGCGATCCGCGCGCGGCTGCTCGAACTCGGCTGGATCGAGAGCGTGCCCGCCGAAACTTCGCGGCCGGCGGCGATGCCGGACGCGCCGCCGCTGACCGCCGCCCAGCAGTTCGCGCTCGGCGAACTTGAAGATCAGACGCCGGGCTTTCGCGCCAGCCTGCTCGAAGGCGTCACCGGCAGCGGCAAGACCGAGCTGTATCTGCGCCGGCTGCGAACGGTGCTCGATGCCGGCCAGCAGGCGCTGGTGCTGGTGCCGGAAATCAGCCTGACGCCGCAGCTGACGCAGCGCCTGCGCGAACGGCTCGGCGATGGCGTGCTGAGCTTTCATTCCGGCATGAGCGAGAGCGAGCGCGAACAGGCGTGGCTGGCCGCGCGCGACGGCGCGGCGTCGGTGATCGTCGGCACGCGTTCGGCGATCTTCGTGCCGTTCGCGAAGCTCGGCCTGATCGTCGTCGACGAGGAACACGATCCTTCATACAAGCAGCAGGATGGCTTCCGCTATTCGGCACGCGACCTCGCCGTGGTACGCGCGCAGCGTCTCAATATCGAACTGATCCTCGGCAGCGCGACGCCGTCGCTGGAAAGCCTGCACAACGCGCAAGCCGGCCGCTACCGGCACGTGCGTCTGACGCAGCGCGTGCACGCGCAGCCGCCGCCGCGGATCCGCCTGCTCGACGTGCGCGGCCAGGCGCTCGCGCATGGCCTCGCGCCGCCGCTGCTGACGGCGCTCGACCGTTGCCTCGAACGCGGCGACCAGGCGCTGCTGTTCATCAACCGCCGCGGCTACGCGCCGGTGCTGCTGTGCCACGCCTGCGGCTGGCGCGCCGCGTGCACGCACTGCGACGCGCGGCTGACGCTGCATCGCGGCCGTGCGCGGCTGATCTGCCATCACTGCGGCGCGCAGCAGCCGGTGCCGGCGCACTGTCCGTCGTGCGGCGCCGCCGAGCTGATGCCGCTGGGGCAGGGCACCGAACGCATCGAGCAGGCACTCGCCAACCGCTATCCGCGACAGCGCATCGAACGGCTCGATTCGGACCGGCTCGGCCGCCGCCACGAGCTCGAACGGCTGCTCGACGACGTGCGCGCGCGCAAGATCGACGTGCTGGTCGGCACGCAGATCCTCGCCAAGGGCCACGACTTCCCGAACCTGTCGCTGGTCGGCATCGTCTCGGCCGATCAGGCGCTGTATGGCGCGGACTTCCGCGCGATCGAACGGATGGGCCAGCTCGTCACGCAGGTCGCCGGTCGCGCCGGCCGCGCCGGCCAGCCGGGCGAAGTCCTGCTGCAGACGCACGAGCCGGAACATCCGCTGCTGCGCGTGCTCGTCGAGCGCGGCTACGAAGGTCTGAGCGAAGCTTTGCTCGCCGAGCGCCGCGATGCACAGCTGCCGCCGTTCTCGCATCTGGCGCTGCTGCGCGCCGAATCCCGCGACGCCGCGCAACCGATGCGTTTTCTGCGTGACGCACGCGAGCTGCTGCTGCCGCTGCGCGGCGTGCAAGTGATGGAGCCGATGCCGTCGGGTATGGAACGGCGCGCCGGTTTCGTGCGCGCGCAACTGCTGATCCAGGCGGCGCAGCGCAGCGCCCTGCAGCGGGCGCTGGCGGCGACCGTGCCGCGCCTCGCCGAACTGGCGCGCGGCGTGCGCTGGTCGATCGACGTCGAT
>DASSVA010000015.1:0-6250 GCA_035706385.1 Solimonas sp.
CGCGCACGATTTCGGCACCGATCACCGCGCCGCTGTCGTCGGTGATCAGCGTGCGCAGCGGCGCGTTCAGCCAGATCGGCACGTCGCGGTCGAGCAGTGAACGACGCAGGCGGCCGATCAGCGCATTGCCCATCGTCAGCCGCCGCGAGCGCTTCGAGCGCAGCCGCCACGGCAGGTCGGTGAAGTACGCGAACGTCAGCTTCAGCAGCAGCGAAAACCAGCCGGGCGACTTGCTGAGCAGGATCGCGCCCTCGCTGTTGCTGTAGCCGATCATGCCGAGCACGCGCGTCTGCACGTGCGGTTCCTGCATGTCGCGGAAGTCCGCGCCGAGCACGCGCGCGTGATACGGCAGCGGATCGATCGAGCGCGCACCGGTTTTCGCGCCCGGCAGATGCTGGTAGTAGTCGGCGTAATACGCCATCGCCTGATAGGCGACGTGGCTGTGATCGGCGAGCCAGCGCAGCATGCGTTTGCCGTGCGTGACGAACGCGCGGACGTTGGCGGCCGGCGCGTCGTCGCCGACCAGCTGCGTCAGATATTGCAGCGCGTCGGCGTCGCGGTCGTCGATCCCGCAATCGGCCATCAGATGATTGCCGGGAATCCACAGACCGCCGCCGGACGTCGCCGACGTGCCGCCGTAGACCGCGGCCTTCTCGACGATCAGCGTGCGCGCGCCGGCGTGCGCGGCACGCAGCGCCGCGGTCATCGCGCCGGCACCGGAGCCGACGACCAGCACGTCGACATCGTGATCCCAGTGCGTGTCGGCGACGCTCATTTGCCGTCGAGCGTGAACGCGACGACGGCGTCGCCGACCGCATCGCCGAGCGCGCCGTGGCCGCCGGCGGCGATCACGACGTATTGCGGCCCGCCCGGCTTGACGCGATACGTGATCGGCACGCCGTGACCGCCGAACGGCAGTTCGAACCGCCACAGCTCGGCACCGTCGTCGGCATCGAACGCGCGGAGGTACGAATCCATCGTCGCGGCGATGAACACCAGACCGCTCGCGGTCTGCATCGAGCCGCCGGAATTCGGCGTGCCGGTTTCGAAGTGATCGCCGAACGGCGCCATGCCGTGCAGGTTGCCGAGCGGGCGCTCCCAGAGTTTCTCGCCGCTGTCGAGATCGATCGCGACGAGCTTGCCCCACGGCGGCGGCACGCACGGCGTCTTCAGCGGCGACAGGAACGGCCCGCGCACGACGACGTACGGCGTACCGTCGTCGGGACCGACCGCGACCAGATCGCCGCCGTTCATCTGTCCCTCGTATTGCGCGCGCGGCACGAGCTTGATCGTGAACGGCGCGGTCTGCAGGTTGACGACCATGCGCCGGCGCACCGGATCGACCGAGACCGAGCCCCAGTTGATGCCGCCGCCGAGGCCCGGATATTCGAGCGTGCCTTTCAGCGACGGCGGCGTGAACACGCCCTTGTAATCGAGCGCGTCGAACGCGTCGCGGCACTTGCCGCGATCCCAGAACGTCAGCCCCCACAGCGCGTCGCGCGAAAGCGTCAGCGGATGCAGCGGCGCGGGCCGGGTCGGAAACGGCTGCGTCGGCGATGCATGCTCGCCCGGCACCGTCGATGCCGGCACCTTGCGTTCCTCGACCGGGAACAGCGGCGCGCCGCTCAGGCGGTCGAGCAGGAACACGAAGCCGAGCTTGGTCGCGGCGATCACCGCCGGCGTGGTGCCGTCGTGCAGATACGTCACCGGCTGCGCGGCGAGGTCGTAATCCCAGAGATCGTGATGGACGGTCTGGAAATGCCAGCGCACGGCGCCGCTGCGCGAGTCGAGCGCGACGACCGATTCGCCGTAATGGTCGAGTCCCTTGCGCTCGGCGCCGCCATAGTGATCGGGCGCGGCGCTGCCGGTCGGCACGAACACCAGATGGTTCGCCGGGTCGGCCGACATCAGCGCCCATGAATTCGGCGTGCCCGGCGTCAGCGTCGCGCCGCCGGCGATCTCATCGGCGGTCACCGCATGCATCGTCGGCGGCACCGAATCCCAGACCCAGCGCAGCACGCCGCTGCGCGCATCCCAGGCGCGGATGCCGCCGCCCGGCGCATTCGCGCGCTGGTTGTCCTTGACGAACGCATTGGTCAGCACGACGCCGTCGATCACCAGCGGCGCCGACGTCGGGTAGTACTCGGCCGCGCGCACCTCGCCGAGCCCGTGCAGCAGGTTCACCGCGCCGTGCTCGCCGAAACCTGCGCAGGGTTTGCCGGTGCGCGCGTCGACGGCGATCAGCCGCGCGTCGAGCGTCGCCTCGAAGATGCGCGTCGCGCAGGCCACACCCGCCGCGGCGTTCTCGTCGGCCCAGTACGCGACGCCGCGACAGACTTTCGAATAGACATCCTTCAGGTTCGCGTGCGGATCGTAGGTCCAGCGCTCGGCACCGCTCGCGGCATCGAGCGCGACGATGCGGTTGTACGGCGTGCAGAAATACAGCGTGCCGTCGACCATCAGCGGCGTCGCCTCGAACGCGGTCGCGCCGGCGCCGTTCATGCCTTTCGAGAAATCGCCGTGGTGATAAATCCACTTCGGTTTCAGCCTCGTGACGTTGTGCTTGTCGATCGCGGTCAGCGGCGAATAGCGATCGCCGCCGATCGCGTTGCCGATCTGCGGCCAGTCGGCGCGTGCCGGCGCGGCCGCGAACACGGGCGTCGCCGCAACCAGCAGCAGCGCGAAACCGATCACGCGCAGCGCGCTCATTGCGCGCTGCCCGCGTCGCCGAGAAACACCGCCTCGATCAGGTCGTGCAGCCGCGCGGTCGCCGGCAGTTCGACGCCGAGCGCGCGCGCTGGCCAGCGCCGCCGCGAGATCCTTGCGGCCGAGCGCCGCGAACGGCCCGAACGCCCGGCGCATCGTCTCCGCGCCGGCCGCCGCCAGCTTGTCGCGATTGCCGAGGAACGCTTCCATCTGCGGCGTGACGACGCCGTTCGCGCGGCCGACCTCGATCAGCAGTTGCGGATCGAGGCCGCCGGCCTTCGCGAGCCGCACGCCTTCGTCGATCGCCGCGAACGCCGCATAGCTCATCAGGTTGTTGCACAGCTTCAGCGCGATGCCGCAACCGGTCGGCCCGGCGTGAATGATCTTGCCCGCCCAGCACCCGAATACCGGCCGCAGCCGTTCGACGATCGCGGCGTCGCCGCCGACCATCGCGCACAGCGTCGCATCTTCCGCGCCCGACGCGCCGCCGGTGATCGGCGCGTCGACCAGATGCAGGCCGCGCGCGTTCGCCGCGCGCGCCCAGCGCAGCAGCGCGTCCTGCGTGACGGTGCTGTGCACGGCGATCACCGCGTCGCGCGGCAAGCGCGCGAGCAGGCCGTCGTCGCCGTGCAACAGGTTTTCGACATCGCGATCGTCGCGCACGCACAGGCCGACGATGCGGCACTGCGCCGCGAGTTCGCGCGGCGGCGCGACCGTCGCGCCGAGCGCGCGCAGTTCGTCGCGCGGCGCCGGCATCACGTCGTGGACGACGAGCGGCTCGCCGAGCTTCAGCAGATGCTTGGCCATCGGCTTGCCGATGTTGCCGAGGCCGATGAATCCGATCGCCACGTTGCCTCCCCTCTCTCTACTGTTTTTACTCCCTCTCCCCATCTCGATGGGGAGAGGGTTGGGGTGAGGGGCGCTTTTGCACAGCGCACCGCTCGATCAAGCTCCCCTCACCCTGACCCTCTCCCCTCGCGAGGGGAGAGGCAATCAAGCCTGTTGTTGGTCGTCGCTTTTCCACTCGCTCTCGAGCAGTTTCGGCGTCGGCATGTTCGGCCGCACTTCGATGAATTCGACGGCGACGCCCGGCGGATATTCGAAGCAGCCGGCCAGCGCCTCGCCCATCACCTCGGGCTGCACCGCGCCGTCGAATTTCGCGCCTTTCTCCAGCCACGCGCCCATCGCCTCGGGCAGTACCGCCGGATCGAAATTGGCGATGCTGCCGGTCGCGACCGCGCCGGGACTGAACAGCGTCACCATGATGCCGTCACGCTTGACCTCGCCGCGCAGTTCGGCGGTGAAATGGTCGAGCGCCGCTTTCGACGACGAATACAGCGCCATCAGCGCGAACTCGTTGTCGTTGCGCACGCTCGCCGACGAGACGTTGACGATGCGGCCGCCGCCGGCCGCGCGCAGATGCGGAATCGCGAGCTGGCACGCGAACACCGCGCTGAAGAAATTGAGATCGACGAGCTTGCGCATCTCGGCTTCCGGCGACTGTTCGATGCGCCGCGCGAACTGGAAGCCGACGTTGTTGACGAGGCCGTCGAGCCGTCCCCATTTCGCGATCACCGCGGCGAACGCGGTTTCGAGCGCGGCGCGATCGCTGACGTCGACCGCGACCGTCATCGCGCGTTCGCGATCGAGTCCGGCGGCTGCGTCGCGCAGGCCAGCTTCACCGCGCGCGAACAGCGCGACGCGCGCACCGCGCGCAAGCAGCGTCCGCGCGGTCGACAGGCCGATGCCTTTCGATGCGCCGGTGACGATGATGACCTGATCTTTCACGCGCCAGTTCATGTCCATCTCCTCACGCGCGCATCAGCTGGCCGCCGTCGACGTTCATGATCAGGCCGGTGACCCAGCCCGCGTCGTCGGACAGCAGAAAGCTCAGCGCCTTCAGCAGATCGTCGGGTGTGCCGAGCCGCGCGATCGGCATCTGCGCGACCATCGCGTCGATATACGGCTGCGGCACCTTGTCGCGCAGCGCCTGCGTGTCGGTCGGCCCCGGTGCGATCGCGTTGACGCGGATGCCTTTCGGGCCGAGTTCGCGCGCGAGCACGCAGGTGATGCCGTTCAGCGCGAGCTTGGTGATCGAGTAATAGTCGATGTTCATCCACGCCGCGGTCGACGACTGGTTGACGATCGCCGCGCCCGGCTTCATGTGCGGCACGACCGCGCGCGTCATGACGACGGCGCCGAGCATGTTGACGCTGATCAGCTTGTTCAGATAGTCGAGGTCGACGCTCATCAGCGGATTGAAATCGAGATTGCCGAACATCGCCGCGTTGTTGACGAGACCGTCGATGCCGCCGAACGCGGCGACGGTCTGCGCAACGAGCGCCTGCGCCGACGCTTCGCTGGACACGTCGACCTTGACGAACAGCGCGTTGCCGCCCGTGTTGCCGATCTCGCCGGCGACGCGCCGGCCCTGCGTCTCGTTGATGTCGGCGACGACGACCGCGGCGCCGAGTTTCGCGAGCCCTTTCGCATAGCCTTCGCCGATGCCCTGTCCGGCGCCGGTGACGATCACGACCTTGTTGTCGAAGTTCATGTGTTGGTTCCTGACGAAATTCTTTTTAGTCATCATTCCCGCGAAAGCGGGACAAACGCGCGCAGCGCGTTGAACGCCCGCAGGGCGGCCCGAAGGGCGAGCGCAGCGAGCAATCCAGAGCGGCGGCCACCACGTCCATGGGCTCCCGCTTTTGCGGGAATGACGGAAAAATCATTTACTCGCGGTTGAGACCTCACCCCACGTTGCCGTCTTCCGGCAGCCCGACCTCGATGCCGTCGAGCGCGTCGCCGACGATGATCTGGCAGCCGAGCCGGCTGTCCGGTTTGCGGTGGGTGACCGTGTCGAGCATCAGCGTTTCGCCGTCGGCCGGCGGCGCAACGCGATCGCGCCAGGCGTCCGGGACGTAGCAGTGGCAGGTCGCGCACGAACAGATGCCGCCGCACATGCCGAGCACGCCGGGCACCATGTTCAGCGTCGCCGCTTCCATCAGGTTCGTACCGGGCTCGACGTCGACTGTGTGGCGCGTGCCGTCGTGTTCGATGAAGGTGATCGCAACCATGTCTCGTCGTTCTTGTGGAAATTCAGGCCGGCACGGCGACGGTCTTGGTCTGCAGGTATTCCTCGAAACCCTGCACGCCCATTTCGCGACCGATGCCGCTCTGTTTGTAGCCGCCGAACGGCGAATCGGGCGCGAAGAAGTTCGCGCCGTTGACGTTCAGCGTGCCGCTGCGGATGCGTCGCGCGACGCGCAGCGCGCGCTCGCGATCGGCCGAATAGACCGAACCGGACAGGCCGTACTCCGAATCGTTGGCGATGCGGATCGCATCGTCGTCGTCGTCGTACGCGATCGCGACCAGCACCGGCCCGAAGATTTCCTCGCGCGCGATCCGCATGTCGTTCGTCACGTCGGCGAACAGCGTCGGCTCGACCCACCAGCCTTTTGCGAGCGCCGCCGGCACGCCGCCGCCGCAGACCAGACGCGCGCCTTCGCGCTGGCCGATCTCGATGTAGTCGAGCACGCGACGGCGC
>DASSVA010000016.1:0-4267 GCA_035706385.1 Solimonas sp.
GCGTCCCTGCCGCGGACTCGTTGCTCGATGGAACCCCGGCCCGGCCATCCATGGCCGGGCGTTCGCTGATCACGAACTGCGCTTCAACGCAGTCCATGATCAGCTCACCCAGGGCGATGCCCGGTCCGGCTTGATGCCATAAATCTTGATCGCCTGCGCGACGCGTTCGGCCGACACCAGTTTCTGTTCGGCGAGCGCCTTCAGCGCCTTGACGACGATCCAGCGGCGATCGATCTCGAAGAAATCGCGCAGCGCCGGACGATTGTCCGAGCGTCCGAAGCCGTCGGTGCCGAGCACATGGTAGCGGCCCGGCACATACGGACGAATCTGTTCGGGGAATGCGCGGATCCAGTCGCTCGACGCGATCACCGGTCCGGTCATGCCGCCGAGGCATTCCTCGACATAACTCTTCTTCGCGACCTGCGTCGGGTGCAGCAGGTTCCAGCGTTCGGTTTCGCGACCGTCGCGCGCCAGCTCGGTGAAACTCGGCACGCTCCAGACATCGCTGGTCACGCCCCATTCGTCCTTCAGAAGATCGGCGGCGGCGATCACTTCGCGCAGGATGCAACCGGAACCGAGCAGTTGCACGTGCGCCTTTTCCGGCTTGTCCTCGGAACGCAGCAGATACATGCCCTTGACGATGCCGCTCTCGACACCGGCCGGCATCACCGGGTGCGCGTAGTTCTCGTTGTAGACACTCAGGTAGTAATAGACGTCACGGTTGTCGACGTACATTTCCTTGAGGCCATGCTGGATGATGACCGCGAGTTCGTAGCCGAACGCCGGATCGTACGAGCGGCAGTTCGGCACCGTCGCGCTGATCACGTGCGAATGGCCGTCCTCGTGCTGCAGACCTTCGCCGTTGATCGTCGTGCGACCGGCGGTCGCGCCGAGCAGAAAACCGCGCGCACGCTGGTCGCCGGCCGCCCAGCACAGATCGCCGATGCGCTGGAAACCGAACATCGAATAGAAGATGAAGAACGGCAGCAGCGCCTGGCCGTGATTCGCGTAGCTGGTCGCCGCGGCGATCCACGACGACATCGCGCCGGCCTCGGTGATGCCTTCTTCGAGAATCTGGCCCTTGATGTCTTCCTTGTAGAACGCGAGCTGGTCGGCGTCCTCGGGTTTGTATTTCTGGCCGACGATCGAATAGATGCCGAGCGAGCGGAACATCGCTTCCATGCCGAACGTGCGGCCTTCGTCGGGAATGATCGGCACGACCAGCTTGCCGACGTTCTTGTCGCGGCACAGCGTCTGCAGCAGCTGCACGAACGCCATCGTCGTGCTGATCTCGCGCTCGCCGGTGCCGGCGGTGATCTTGTCGAAGCTCGCGAGCTCGGGAATCGCCAGCGCGGTATTGACGGGCCGGCGCACCGGCAGCGTGCCGCCGAGTGCTTCGCGGCGCGCTTTCAGATACTGGATTTCCGGCGAATCGTCGGCCGGTTTGTAGAACGGCGTCGCGGCGATCTTGTCGTCGGAGATCGGGATGCGGAAACGATCGCGGAACACGCGCAGCGCTTCCTCGCCCATCTTCTTCTGCTGATGCGTGATGTTCTGGCCTTCGCCGGCCTCGCCCATGCCATAGCCCTTGATGGTCTTGGCGAGGATCACGGTCGGCGAACCTTCGTGTTTCACCGCCGCGTCGTACGCGGCGTAGATCTTGTGCGGATCGTGACCGCCGCGGTTCAGGCGCGCGATGTCCTCGTCGCTCATCGTTTCGACGAGACGGCGGAGTTCCGGGTACTTGCCGAAGAAATGCTCGCGCGTGAACTTGCCGCCCTTGGCCTTGTAGCCCTGGTATTCGCCGTCGACGGTCTCGTCGAACGCCTTGAGCAGCGCGCCCGAGGCATCCTGCGCGATCAGCGGATCCCACAGCGAACCCCAGATCAGCTTGATGACGTTCCAGCCGGACCCGCGGAACGCGCCTTCGAGTTCCTGGATGATCTTGCCGTTGCCGCGCACCGGTCCGTCGAGCCGCTGCAGGTTGCAGTTGACGACGAAGATCAGGTTGTCGAGTTTTTCGCGCGCGGCGATGTCGATCGCGCCGAGCGATTCGGGTTCGTCCATCTCGCCGTCGCCGCAGAAGCACCAGACCTTGCGGCCGGCCATCTTCGCGAGCCCGCGGTTCTCCAGATACTTCATCAGCCGCGCCTGATAGATCGCGCTGATCGGTCCGAGGCCCATACTGACGGTCGGGAATTGCCAGAAATCCGGCATCAGCCACGGATGCGGATAGCTCGACAGGCCCGGCGCGAGCGCCTCCATGCGGAAACGCTTGAGCTGTTCCTCGCTGATGCGGCCTTCGAGAAACGCGCGTGCGTAGATGCCGGGCGTGACGTGGCCCTGGATGTAGATCAGGTCGGCGCCGTCCGGGTGATCCGGACCTTTCCAGAAATGATTGAAGCCGACGTCGTACAGCGTCGCGCTCGACGCGAAGCTGGCGATGTGGCCGCCGATGCCGGAATGTTCGCGGTTGGCATTGACGACCATCGCCATCGCGTTCCAGCGGATGATCGAGCGGATCCGCCACTCGATTTCATGATCGCCCGGCGAACGCGCTTCGAGATGCGGCGGAATCGTGTTGATGTACGCGGTGTTCGCCGAGAACGGAATGAACGCGCCGCTGCGCCGCGCCTTTTCGATCAGCCGTTCGAGCAGGTAGTGCGCACGCTCCGGACCTTCGCGGTCGAGCACCGCGTCGAGCGCTTCGAGCCATTCCCGGCTTTCCTGCGGATCGAGGTCCGCAGCCTTGTCGATGTTGCTGGAATCCATTACCCGCGCTCCTCGCGTATCCGATGCTACAAACCCCGTCGACTGTAGACCGCGACGCTTCCATACGTCCAATATATGAATTCACTCAATTCCATATTTTCAAGGTATCGATATGGAACTCCGGCATCTTCGTTACTTCGTCGCCGTCGCCGATGAAGGGCATTTCACCCGCGCGGCGAAGCGACTCGGCATCGGCCAGCCGCCGCTGTCGTTGCAGATCCAGCAGCTCGAGCGCGAACTCGGTGTGCTGCTGTTCCGCCGGCTGCCGCGCGGCGTCGCGCTGAGCGAAGCCGGCCGCGCGTTCGCCGACGACGCGCGCCGCATCCTGCGCGACGTCGATCGCGCTGGCGAACACGCGCGTCGCGTCGCCAGCGGCGAACTCGGCCGCATCCGCGTCGGCATGATCAACTCGGCACCGTTCCATCCATTGATCCCGCAAGTGATCCGCGAGTTCCGTCGCCGCTATCCGAACGTCGCGTTCTCGCTCGAAGAACGCTCGACGCCGGCGCTGGCGGCGGCGGTCCGCGATGACGCGGTCGACGTCGCGTTCGTGCGGCCGATTCACGGCAGCAGTGAAGGCCTCGACACCGAGACGATCGTCGACGAGGACATGCTGGTCGCGCTGCCGGCCGGTCATGCGCTCGCCGGCCGCCGGCAGATTCCGCTGCTGGCGCTGTCGATCGAGCCGTTCGTGCTGTTCCCGCGCACGGTCGGCGCCGGTCTGCACGACGAAATCGTCGCCGCGTGCCGGCGCGCCGGGTTTTCGCCGCGCGTCGTGCAGGAAGCCTCGCAGGTGACGTCGATCGTCAATCTGATCGCGTCCGGCCTCGGCGTGTCGATCCTGCCGGGTTCGATGCAGCACATGCATACCGACGGCGTCGTGTTCCGGCCGATCGCGCGGCCGATTCCGAAGGCGCGGCTCAGCCTGATCTGGCGCCATGCCGACCGCGATGCGCCGCAGCTCGTGCGCCTGCGCGAACTGATCCGCGAACTCGCGCCTGTGTCGCGCCGCGGCCGCCGGGCATAATCGAAGCTCGTTTGTCCGGAGAGCCGGAATGCCGCGCGCCGCAACCGTCGTCGACGATGTCGAAACCGTGGTCGACCGTATCATCGAACGCGTCGGCAAGCGCATCGTGCTCGGCATCCCGCTCGGGCTCGGCAAGCCGGTCGAGCTGACCAACGCGCTGTACCGGCGCGCGCAGAACGATCCGTCGATCCGGCTGAAGATTTTCACGGCGCTGTCGCTGGCCAGGCCGGCGGCGACGAACGCGGTCGAGAAGGCGTTCATGGCGCCGTTCGTCGAACGCGTGTTCGCCGGCGTGCCGGAACTCGATTACGTGAAGGCGCAGCACGCCGGCACGCTGCCGGACAATGTCGAGATCTGCGAGTTCTTCTTCCTGACCGGCGCGATGCTGAACAACGCCGACGCGCAGCGCCGCTACATCAACAGCAATTACACGCACGCCGCGCGCGACGTGTTCAATCACGGCTGCAA
>DASSVA010000017.1:0-5671 GCA_035706385.1 Solimonas sp.
CGCGTCCGATTCGTTTCTCGTCAATCGCGCGACGTTCGGTCTGGCGATGACCAGCGCGCTGATCGAAGGCGGCGAGCACGCGCCGGTCGTGCGGCGGATGATCGCGCGGCTCGGCGAACCGGCGATCCGCCAGGGCGTCGGCATCGCGATGAAAATCATGGGCGAGCAGTTCGTGCTCGGTCGCGACATCGGCGAAGCGCTGAAACGCGCGCGCACCGGCGACAACGCCGCGTTCCGCTATTCGTTCGACATGCTCGGCGAGGCGGCGCGCACGCAGGCCGACGCCGATCGCTATTTCGCCGCGTATCGCGACGCGATCGTCGCGGTCGGCGGCGCCGCGCAGGCCGATCGCGATCTGTTCGCGCGCGACAGTGTGTCGGTGAAGCTGTCGGCATTGCACAGTCGCTACGAAGTGCTGCATGCGGCGCGCGCGGTGCCGGCACTGATCGCGCGCGTCGTCGAACTCGCGAACGTCGCGCGCGATCAGGGCATCGGCCTGACGATCGATGCCGAGGAAAGCGAACGGCTGGAAATGTCGCTCGACATCATCGACGGCGTCGCGCGCGATCCGGCGCTGGCCGGCTGGAACGGTCTCGGCATGGCGGTGCAGGCGTACCAGCGCCGCGCGCCGGCGGTGATCGCGTGGGCCGACGCGCTCGCCGCGGCGACTGGTCGCCGGCTGACGGTGCGGCTCGTCAAGGGCGCGTACTGGGACAGCGAGATCAAGCGGGCGCAGGAGCGCGGCCTCGCCGACTATCCGGTGTTCACGCGCAAGACCGCGACCGACGTCAGCTATCTGGCCTGCGCCAGGGCGATGCTCGCGGCGCCGAACCTGTATCCGGCGTTCGCGACGCACAACGCGCTGTCGGTCGCGACGATCCTCGAATGGGCCGGCGGCGCGCGCGATTTCGAGTTCCAGCGGCTGCACGGCATGGGCGTCGGTCTGTACGAGAAGCTGATGGCCGAGCGCGGCATCGCGGTGCGCGTCTACGCGCCGGTCGGCGGTCATCGCGATCTGCTCGCGTATCTGGTCCGCCGCCTGCTCGAAAACGGCGCCAACACCAGCTTCGTTCACCAGATCGCCGACCGCCGCATCGGTGACGACGAACTGCTCGCCGATCCGGTTGCGCGGATCGAAGCCGTCGGTCTCAGCGCCAATCCGGGGATTGCCATGCCGTCCGACATCTTCGGCGCCGCGCGCCGCAATTCCCGCGGTCTCGATCTGTCCGATGCGGCGACGCTGCAAGCGTTGCGCGCGGCGATGACGACGACCTGGAACGCGCGCCAGCGCGCCGCGCCGCTGATCGGCGGGACGCCGCGCGACGGCGCGTCACGCGCGGTCGTCGATCCGGCCGACACGCGGCGCGTCGTCGGCGATGGCGTCGAGGCGACGGTCGCCGATGTCGCCGATGCGATCGCGCGCGCGCAGGCCGCGCAGCCGGCGTGGAACGCACGGCCGGTCGCCGAACGCGCCGCGTGCCTGATGCGCGCGGCCGACGCGCTCGAAGCCGATCGCGACGCGCTGATGGCGCTGGCGATTCGCGAAGCCGGCAAGACCGTCGCCGATGCGCTCGCCGAAGTGCGCGAAGCGGTCGACTTCTGCCGCTATTACGCGCAGCAGGCGAGCGCGCAGTTCGCGCCGCTGGTGTTGCCGGGGCCGACCGGCGAGCGCAACGAACTGCAGCTCGCCGGGCGCGGCGTGTTCGCGTGCATCAGTCCGTGGAATTTTCCGCTGGCGATCTTCACCGGCCAGGTCGCGGCGGCGCTGGCCGCCGGCAACGCGGTGATCGCCAAACCGGCGCCGCAGACGCCGTTGATCGCCGCGCGCGCGGTACGCGTGCTGCTCGACGCCGGTGTGCCGGGCGACGTGCTGCAGTTCGTGCCCGGCGGCCCCGACGTCGGGCAGGCGCTGGTCGCCGATGCGCGCGTCGCCGGCGTCGCGTTCACCGGCTCGACCGCGACCGCGCGGCGTATCGCGCGCACGCTGCTCGACGACGAGACGCGGCCGATCGTGCCGCTGATCGCCGAGACCGGCGGACTCAACGCGATGTTCGTCGACTCGACCGCGCTGCCCGAACAGGTCGTCGCCGACGTCATCGTCTCGGCGTTCCAGAGCGCCGGGCAGCGCTGTTCGGCGCTGCGCCTGCTGTGCCTGCAGGACGAGATCGCCGGCCGCGTGCTGGAGATGCTGAAGGGCGCGATGGCGGAACTCGTGATCGGCGATCCGGCGCGCTTCGACAGCGATCTCGGGCCGGTCATCGACACCGACGCGCGTGCGCGTCTGCTCGCGCACATCGACGCGCATCGCGAACGGATCGTCGCGCAGTGCACGTTGACCGATGCGCATGCGCACGGGCATTTCGTGCCGCCGACCGTGATCCGGCTGGAGCGGATCGAAGATCTGCGGCGCGAAGTGTTCGGTCCGGTGCTGCATGTCGCGACGTTCAGATCCGGCGAACTCGAATCCGCCGTCGCGCGCGTCAACGCCAGCGGTTACGGCCTGACGATGGGGCTGCACAGCCGCAATGTCGAGGCGATGCAGCGCGTCTGCGCGCTCGCGAAAGCCGGCAACCTGTACGTCAACCGCTCGATGATCGGCGCGGTCGTCGGCAGCCAGCCGTTCGGTGGCGAGGGCCTGTCCGGCACCGGCCCGAAAGCCGGCGGTCCGCATTACCTGCTGCGCTTCGCGACCGAGCGCACGCTGTCGGTCGACACGACGTCGGCCGGCGGCAACGCCAGCCTGCTCAGCCTGGAGGATTGAGCGCCGCGCTCAGCGCGGCTGCACTTCGAGCGCACCGAGCGCGATGTCGCTGTGGTGCAGCTCGCAGTCGAAGCGGCCGGTGTGGTCGGCGACGAAGCGCAGCGTCGCCGGTTCGTTGGCCTTCACGTCGAGATGCAGGTCGTAGCCGTGCAGATGCAGTTCGTCGTCGTGATCGCTGTCGATGACGATCTCCACGCTGTCGCCGACCGGAATCGCGACGCGCTGCGGCCCGGCGGTGCGCTGGCCGTCACGGATCACCCAGATGATGCGGTGCTGCTCCGGCGCGATCGTTGCCGCGGCGGTCGCATCCGCCGTGTCGGGATCGGCGTCGGCGACGGCGGGCGGCGAAGCGTCGGACGGCGCCGGCGCGGGTTTGAGCCAGACGAACAGTGCGGCGAGCACGACCACGCCGAGTGCGATGAACAGCAGGCCTTTGTTTTTCATGACGCGAAGCTTATCGGTTTGGCCGGCATTAATCGCGGGCTCTCAGTCGCGGACGAAATACGCAATGGCGAGCAGCGCGGCGCCGACCGCCAGCAGTGCATAAACGTTCGGCATGAAATACGGATAGATCATCAGCGCGACGCCGCACAGCAGCGGCACGGCGCGTGATTGTTTCTTGCCGTAGAGAAAGAAGCCGAGGCCGATCGAGCTGAACAGCACGCCGAGCAGCAATATTCCCGTGTCCATCCGCGCAGTATCGCGCAGACGCAAGCCGCTGGCCGGTCAGAGCCTCACGGCGGTGAACGGGAACGATCCCATGATCGCCGCGTTGACCTTGCCGCTCATCGTGTCGCCTTCGATGATCCCCTGGAATTTCAGCGTGATCGGCAGCGGCTTCCTGATCTTGTTGATCCATGCGATCTGTCCGCTGCCGGCGTCGTAGCGGACGTCCTGCAGCGTTTCCACCTGGCCCAGCGCCGACTGGTCGCCGCCGAGCACGCCGTCGACGGTTTCCAGCTTGAGGACCGTTTCCTGCGGGCCGGTCGGTCCGTGGATCGTCACCGCCCATTTTCCTTCGGCCGATGCGGGCGCCGCGGAACCTGCGGCGGATTTGCCGGTGTCGTCAGTCATCTTCAGTCTCCCGAGTGCACGTTGAGAATTTCGCGCGAAAAATCCGCATGTCTGCCGCTCATGCGCCGTCCCACAGCAGGTGGATGCTCGACGGGCCGGCGATGATGCTGCCGTGAAACGTCGGCGGGCGATCCGGATCGAGCCGGAATTCCGGCAGCCTGGCGAGGATCGTTTCGTACATGATCCTGAGTTCGAGGCGGGCGAGATGGACGCCGAGGCAGTAGTGCGGCCCCGCGCCGAACGCCATGTGCGCGTTGTTCTCGCGGTGCATGTCGAAGCGGGTCGGATCGCGATAGACGTTTTCATCGACGCTCGCGCCGGGAATGAACATCATGACCCGTTCGCCTTCCTTCAGCGGCGCGCCGCGAAAATCGTGGTCCTTTTTCACCAGACGGATCGGCGCGACGAACGCGTAACGTCGCAGGATTTCCTCGGACGCGAGCGGAATCAGCTCCGGATTCGCGCGCAGCGATGGTGGTGTTTCAGATCGTGGCGTACGGTTTCCTGCTGACCATGTTTCTGATCCAGCTGCACATGGCATCGGTTCGCAACTGGTAGGGGACGCACATGGCAAGCAGCACGATGACCGCGAGCCCGGGTGCGTACGATCTTCATCAGCAGCGCAGTCGCGACGCGCAGTGGCGCGCCGACAAATGGATGATGACGGGCGTGTTCTTCATGGGCACGGCGGTGCTCGGCCTGATCGGTCTGCCGTTTTTCCTGCGCGGACTGGTATTGCAGATTCGCGCGGAGCGCGCCGGCTTCACGGTGCGGCCGATCATGGTCACGCTGATCGGCTATCTGGTCGCCGTCGATTCGGCGCTGAACAGTCTGGGCTGGGCGCTCGATCTGATCGGCAATCACACGTTGCTCGCGCGCGTGTTCCTGATGGCCTGGGGCAACATGTTCGACGGCGGCTATTTCTGGCACTACAACGAACTGTGGATCGGCGGCGCAGCGCGCCCGGCGAGAAGTCGTGGGTGGTCGCGCTGCTGCCGCTGATGTTCTCGATGCGCATCGCCGCGGCGATCGCGTTCCTGCAGATGAAACGCTGGGGACACCAGTGGCTGGTCGTGACCTGCTGGTTCGGCATCATCGCCTGGGCCGGCTATGTCACCAACATGACGATCTTTGCCGATGTCCGTTACGCCGGCGTCGTGTTCCCGGTCGTCGGCTGGTGGCTGTACGACATCTTTTACATCACCCCATTTCTCGCGATCCCGTATCTGCATACCGTCAATCGCGAAATCTTTTCCGATTGAGCGTCGCCACGCGCAACGAGAAACACGCCATGACCGATAAAGAGAAGCGCCTGCCACCCGGCACGACCGCGGCATTCGCGGGAATGCACAAATGGTTGCAGCGCGGCCTGATCGTTTGCCTGGTCGCGCTGGTCCTTGAAGGGGCGCTGACGTTTCCGCTGCTGGCGATCTGGTACGGCTGGCCGACGCTGTCACTGCAGCAGATCTGCAGCGAGTTCGAAAAGATCCGCTTCAACGACGAAACGCGCGAGTGCATTTATCCGTACCCGTTGTTCGGGCCGGCCGAAGGCGCCGGCCAGAAGACCGCGCAGGATGTCTGGGGCGTGCAGCCGTATCCGGGTTACAAGCGGGTCGAGTTTCGCGGGCTGATCAAACGCCGTGAAGCACGACTTGCGCGACAGGCCGCTGTCGCACGAAAAAGCGCCGCCCCCGCAGCAAGCTCGCCGACGGTGCCGGATGTCGCGGCAGCAGCGCCGCACCACTGATCGCGATCGACGATGCCGCAGACCGTTCTCGTCACCGGCGCTTTCGGCAATGTCGGCAGCAGCACCATCGGCCATCTGCTCGCCAAGGG
>DASSVA010000018.1:0-3006 GCA_035706385.1 Solimonas sp.
GCGCGCTGGCGCCGCTGGGTGATCTTCGACTGCAACTGGAAAGTCGCCGCCGAGGCATTCAACGAGATTTACCACGTCGACATCACGCATCCGGAGTTCATGCAGTTCGGCCAGTTCAACGGCTGGGCGAAAGCGCAAGGGCTGCACAGCAACATAGGGTACGACGCGCCGAAGAACGTCGACGCGAACCAGCAGGCGAAGCTGCGCGTCGGCATCGGCGATGCGCGCATTTCGACGGCGAAGATGCAGACGTTCACGTGGGAACAGGTCAACACCAACACCACCAAGACGCTGGTCGATGCCGCGCAGCGGCTGGTCGACGAACTGCCGGAAGGCACGCCGCCCGGCGAGGTGCTGATGCACTGGCTCGCGTCGGCGCGGCGCGACGACGAAGCGCGCGGCGTGTTCTGGCCGAAAGTCGATCCCGCGCACGTCGGCAAGAGCGGCACCGCATGGCAGATCTTCCCGAACTTCCAGATCGGCCACGCCGTCAACAACATGCTCTGCTACAACTTCAAGCCGCACGGCTACGACCCGAACCAGTGCATCTTCGAGGTCGCGGTCTACGAGCTGTACCCGAAAGGCGAGGAACCGAAGGCCGAATGGGAATACACGCCGGTCGGCGATCCGCGCTGGCGCACGGTGCTGCCGCAGGATTTCTCGAACATGGCGGCGGTCCAGCAGGGCATGAAGTCGCGCGGCTTCAAGGGGCCGAAGCCGAATCCGTATCGCGAGCGGACGATCGCCAACCTGCATCGCAATCTCGCGAAGTACGTCGGCACGGGCGCGCCGGAGAAGCTCGGCAAGGCGTGAAGCGCGCTGCCGGCGCGCACGCGCGAGCGGGCCGCATGCGGAAATGAAGTGCGAACGGGATGGTGCCGGTAGCCCGGCGCCGGTCCGGTTCGCGACAACCAAAGGCGATCGGCCTTCGCATGGCCGATCGATGAAGCTTGAGAATCTGAGATGACGTTCACGACTCACGACCTGACGCCCCGCATCGCGACGGAGATCCGCTCGGACAAGCAGACGCTGCTGGGCGGCGCGCACGCCGCGCAAATCCGCGAGCTGCTCGAACAGCGCGGCGTGCTGGTGTTCCCGCGGATCGACTTCAACGACGACGAGCAGGTCGCGTTCACCAAGACGCTCGGCACGTTCGCGCCGGAACTGGCCGGCGAGATCATCTACAAGGTGACGCTCGATACCAATGCCAATTCGCGGGCGGACTATCTCAAGGGTTCGCTGTACTGGCACATCGACGGCACGATGAACGAAGTGCCGATCCTCGCGTCGCTGCTGTCGATGAAGACGCTGCCGTCGAGCGGCGGCGGCGACACCGAGTTCTGCAATACCTACGCGGCCTACGACGACCTGTCCGACGACGAGAAGCGGCAGCTCGACAAGCTGCGCGTGATGCATTCGGCGTGGAACACGCTGTTCTATTACGACCCGGAGCCGAACATCGACCTGCTGCGCGGCATGATGCGGATCGGCGATCGCGAGCTGCCGCTGGTGTGGAAGCACCGTTCGGGCCGCAAGTCGCTGGTGATCGGCGCGACCGCCCGCCACGTCGTCGACATGGATTTCAAGAAGAGCGCCGAGCTGCTCGTGCAGCTTCGCGACTGGGCGACCAGGCCGCAGTTCGTCTATCGCCACCAATGGTCGGTCGGCGATCTGGTGATCTGGGACAACACCGGCACGATGCATCGCGCGACGCCGTACGACCCGAAAGCCGGCCGCATGCTGCACCGGACCAAGCTCGAAGGCGAGGAAGCGTTCGCCTGAGGCCGGCCGGCTGCCTCCTGCCGGAAATCGCGGCATGTTGTACAGTGCGTTCTTTAAATGAACAGCAGCGTTGATTAGAATAAGACGATGGAGAAGCAGCAGATGAAGTGCCGGCCGACCGAGACGCCCGATGACATCGACATTCCGGCGCTCCGGGAGAAGTACCGCGTCGAGCGCGAGCGGCGCTACACCAGCGAAGGGCAGAAGCAGTATTTCCGGCCGAAAAGCGGCGCGCTCGCCGAACAGATGGGCGATCCGTACAAGCCGGTCGCGCCGCGTGCGCCGCTGTCCGAGGAGATCGACGTCGTTGTGCTCGGCGGCGGCTTCACCGGCATTCTCGCCGCGGTGCAGCTGAAGAAGGCCGGTGTCAGCAACATCCGCAACATCGAATACGCCGGTGACTTCGGCGGCGTCTGGTACTGGAACCGCTATCCGGGCATCCAGTGCGACAACGAGTCGTACTGCTATCTGCCGCTGCTCGAAGAGACCGGCTTCATCCCGACCAAGCGCTTCTCGGACGGCACCGAGATTCAGGGCCATTGCGTGCGCATCGCCCGGCAGTTCGGGCTCTACGAGAACGCGCTGTTCCATACCCAGGTCCGTTCGCTGCGCTGGGACGATGCGATCAAGCGCTGGCACGTCGCGACCGACCGCGGCGACGACATCCGCGCGCGCTTCGTCGTCATGGCCGGCGGGCCGCTGAACCGGCCGAAGCTGCCGGGCATTCCGGGATTGCAGAGCTTCCAGGGCAAGGTCTTCCATTCGGCGCGCTGGGATTACGAATACACCGGCGGCAGCTGGGAAAACCCGGTGCTCGACAAGCTCGCCGACAAGCGCGTGGCGATCGTCGGCACCGGCGCGACGGCGATCCAGGCGGTCCCGTATCTCGGCCAGTACGCCAAGGAGCTGTATGTCCTGCAGCGCACGCCGCCGAGCGTCGACTCGCGCCCGAATCCGCCGACCGATCCGCAATGGGTCAAGACCCTGAAGCCGGGCTGGCAGAAGCAGCGGCAGGAAAACTTCCACCATGGCGCGATGGAAGGCTTCAGGCCCGGCGAAGAAGACATGATCTGCGATTTCTGGACCGAGATTAATCGCAATGTCGCGGCCAAGCTCGCTGCGCAGGGCTGGCCGGAAGTGACGCCGGAAGCGCTGATGGGCATGCGCGAGATCGAGGACTATCACGTCATGGAGCGCTTTCGCCGGCGCATCGACGAGATCGTC
>DASSVA010000019.1:0-2940 GCA_035706385.1 Solimonas sp.
CGCACTTTCGTCAACCTCGACAACCTGTTCGATCGCGATTACGTCGGCTCGGTGATCGTCAACGACGGCAACGGCCGCTATTACGAACCCGGTCCGAGCCTGGGCGTGCTCGCCGGCTTCGGCATCGAGTGGAAGGTCTGAGATGCCGTCGGCCCACTACGCGCTCGACGCAACGATCTGAGGCATCGCGCAATGCGCGGCCGGTCGCTAAGATCGGCGGATGCCCAAAGGCAGAACCGAAAAAGCCGTGCCGCGGAGGAGCGAGCGCGGCAGCGTCGTCGAGGCCAAGCTCTATCCGGGCATCGGCACCGGCCGGCCGCTGACGCGACCGAAGCTCGATCCACCCGCGGAACTGCGTGACGCCGGCGCCAGCGTCGCGCTGATCTGCGCCCCGGCCGGCTACGGCAAATCGACCGTGATGGCGCGCTGGCACGAGATGCTGCAGGCCGACGGCATCCGCTGCGCGTGGCTGTCGGTCGACGAGGACGACAACGATTCGACGCGCTTCCTGCGCCATCTGGTCGCCGCGTTCCAGAACATCGATGCCGACATCGGCCACGACCTGCTCGCGCAGCTCACGGTGCAGCGCGACAGCGTCAAGCCGCTGCTCGAATCGCTGGCGGCCGACCTCGCGCGCACGCCGCGACGCGCCGTGCTGTTCATCGACGACCTGCATCTGGCGACGCACGACGAAGTGCTGGAGACGGTGCACTGGCTGATCAACTATTCGCCGCGCCAGTACCAGTACGTGCTCGGCTGCCGGCTGGCGCCGAAGCTGCCGCTCAGCGGTCTGCGCGTGCGCCGCAAGCTGCTGGAGATCGGCGCCGCCGATCTCGAATTCAGCGACGACGAGACCGCCGACTTCCTGTCGATCCGGCTCGGCCGGCGACTCGCGGACGACGAGATCCGCCAGCTCAGCGGCAAGACCGAAGGCTGGGCGGCGGCGCTCGAACTGGTCGCCGCCGCGCTGCAGGCGCAGGACCGCGACGCGGCGCGCGAACTGATCGCACGTTTCACCGGCACCGATCGCAGCGTCGTCGATTATCTCGGCGAGATGGTGCTCGCCGGCCTCGACGAACGTCTGCGCCGCTTCGTCGAATGCATCGCCCAGTTCGAGCGCGTCAACGCCGAGCTGGCGGCGTGCGTCAGCGGCGAGGCCGACGCCGCGCAGCGGCTCGCCGAACTGCAGGCGCGCAATCTGTTCCTGATCCCGCTCGACCGTCACGGCGAATGGTTCCGCTTTCATCATCTCGTCGGCCATTTCTTTCGCGAGCATTTCCGGCGTCGCGCGCCCGACGAATGCCGCGCGGTGCTGCTCGCCGGCGCGCACTGGCTGTTCGAGCACGGACAGATCGAGGACGCGATCAACGGCGCGATCCGCGCGCAGGCCTGGCAGCAGGCGACGCAATGGGTCGCGCAATCGGTCGACGAGGTCATCTACCGCAAGGGCTATCACCAGACGCTGATGCACTGGATGCAGACGCTGCCGGAACAGTGGGTCGACCGGCTGCCGGAAATCCGCATCAATTACGCGTTCGCGCTCGCCTTCCATACGCGCCCGGCCGAGGTCGAGGTGCAACTGCACCGTCTCGCGCAGATCGTCGAACGGCTGGAGCAGGCCGCGACGCCGGACGGCGCGGCGATCGACGACATCCGCAGCGCGATGGAACTGCAGGTCGCGATTTCGCAGGCGCTGCGCGACGAGGGCATCGCCGCGCGCGATCGCGCGCAGGCCTGGCTCGAGCGCTGGCCGGACGCGCCGGCCGTGCAGAAAGGCCACATCGCCAACGTGCTCGGCTTCGGCCACAAGACCGCCGGCGACATCGACGAAGGGCTCGCCGTCATCGCCCGCGGCCGGCAATGGCACGAGCAGGCGGAGGGTTATTACGGCCTCGCCTGGAACGTCTACATCGAAGCGCTGCTGCTGATCAAGCGCGGCAGCTATCACGAAGCGCGGCAGGCCAGTCTCGCCGGCCTCGAACTGATCGAGCGCCATCTCGACGGCCATCGCGCGCACACCAGCATGATGCACACGATCCTGGCCGCCGTCGCCTACGAATTCGACGAGATCGAACAGGCGCAGTCGCATATCGAACAGGCGATGCACAGCGTGCAGGACTACGGCCCGGCCGATGCGGTGATCCTCGCGTATCTGACGCAGGCGCGGCTGCGCTTCCAGCAGCGCGATGCGGCGACCGGTTACGCGATCCTGCATGAAGGCCGGACGCTCGGCGCGCAGCGCAAGCTCGATCGCGTGGTCGTGACGCTGGCCGCCGAGGAATGCACCTGGCTCGGCCGCGAAGCCCGTTACGACGACGCACTCGCGATCGCGACGCGCTTCGAGATGCTGCGTGCCGGACACGCCGCCGGCAACGCGCCCGGTTCAAACCTGCTCGCCGACAAGGCCGCGCGCATCGCGCTGCGCACGCGGCTGCGCGACGAACCGGCGAGCGTACTGGCCGGCCTCGCGCGCGCGATCGAACGCTGCGCCGGTCTCGGTCTGCAGCACCGGCACAGCGAACTGCTGGGCCTGCAATCGATCGCGCATCACCTCGCCGGCGACATGGCGCAGGCGGTGACGAGCCTCGACGCCGCGCTGCGCATCGCCGCGGCGCGGCAGTATCTGCGCACCTTCATCGACGAAGGCGCGGAAATCCGCCCGATCGTCGAGGCGCTGATGCAGACCGACGGCGCGCCGGAAACGCAAGCATTCGCGCAGCAGCTGCTGCAGCGCATGCAGCATGGCGCGACCGCGGACAGCGCGGATTCTCGCGCCGCGGCGTTCGGCGAACTGACGCGCCGCGAGATCAACATCATCAAGCGTCTCGAATCCGGCATGAGCAACAAGGAAATCGCCGAATCGATCTTCATCTCGGAAGGCACGCTGCGCTGGCACCTGCACAACATCTACGGCAAGCTCGGCGCGAAGAACCGCTCCGG
>DASSVA010000020.1:0-2738 GCA_035706385.1 Solimonas sp.
CGCGGCTGTTGCGCACGCGCGTCTTCCAGTATTTCGGCGACATCAGCTACAGCTTCTACCTGTGGCATTCGCCGGTGATGATCGTCGTCGATCGCAGCTTGCAGCACCTGTTGCCGTCGACGCTGTCCGACGGCTCGCGCATCGCCGTCCTCGCGCTGGCGTCGTTGCCGGTCGCGATCGTCGCCGCGCATCTGAGCTGGCGCGTCTGCGAAAAAGGCATCGGCAACGCGCTGCGCCGGCGCCTGCTGCCGCGCCTGCATCCGGTCGTCTAAAACCTGATCGTCACGGTGCCGCAAGCGGTGCCGGCACGGCCGCCGACAGCGCGTCGCGCGGCCAGATCACCGCATGCGGCACATGATCGGGCGAAAGATGATGACGGCGCTCGCCCGACACGAACGCCGGCGCGTGATCGCCGACGATCACCAGACCCGTGTCGCGGCGCGATGCCATCATGTCGGCGAGCGCCTGCATGACCAGCCGGTGCAGCTTGACGAGGCGGCATTGCTGCTCGTCGTCGCGCGTGACCGCGCTGGCATTGCAGTCCGCCGCCGCGCGCGGATCGCCGGTCGCGAAAATCGGCAGGTGGGCGTTGAGCGTCATCCAGTAGATGAACTGCCTGGCATCGGGCGACGCATCAAGCTCGCGGCCGATCAGGCCGGCGATGTCGCCGTCGCAGACGCCGGGAAAAGTCGAACCGCAACGCGAAGAGTGGCCGAGCAGATCGAGCAGGTCGCGGTCGAACCAGGTGTGTTCGAAACCGGCCACGGGGTACCAGTTGAGGCGGTTGAACATGCTGCCGCGATAACCGTGGATCGCGGTCGTCCGGTAGCCGAGCGCGGCGAGGCGGTGCGGCAAACAATCCTGCAGCGGAATCTGCGGGTCGGGCAGGCGGATCGAGGTGCTGCGGATACCGCACAGCTCGCGCATTTCGCCGTTGACCGTCGAACCCTGGAAGATCGTCGAACCGAGTGTCAGCGACAGGTCCGGCCGCGTCGCGGTCAGCGCGCGCAGCGGCGCGATGATCTGCTCGCGCGCCGCCGCGTCTTCGTAGTATCCCCAGGACTCGACGACGACCAGCACCAGTTTCGGCGGCAGCCGGCCGGCGGCGAGGCCGTCGACGATCGGCGTGCTCGCGCGCTCCGGTGCCGGCGTGACGACGATCGCATGCGTGCTGCCGAACTCGCTGAGCACCTGATGCGTGAGGAACGCGCCCGGCGAACCGGCGACGTTGATCGACGTCACCGCGCGATCCATGCCGGTCAGCACGTTCGGCGACAGCAGCACGTCGGTGCCGAGCGCGAGCAGCGTCAACAGCAGAGCCGCGATGCTCGGTGTCAGGCGCGGCGGCGATGGCGACCGCAGGCGCAGCATCAGCGCGGCAACGATCGCGGCACCGATGACGATGGTGACGATGATCGGCAGCACGAACGCCGGCGACAGATTGAACAGTTCCTGCGCGGTCTCGACCACCTTGGCGAGATCGAACTGGTAGGTCGGCGCGACCGTCAGGATCAGATCGAAGATCATCGCCACCATCAGCAGCAGGCCGCCGAGCAGCCGCGGCAGCCACGGCACGAGCACGCCGAGCGCGAGGTAATCGAGATCGACGAGCGGCCGGCTGACGCCGAGATAAACGGCGATCAGGCCGAGCAGCAGATTGGGCAACAGGCCGTAGGCGAGCGCCGTGCGCAGGACGGGACGCCACCACGACGAAGCGGAATTCAGGGGCACGGGCGGAATCGCTCAGGCAGCGGAGGTAATCGCCGAAGCCGGGTGCGAGCCCAGGCCGATGCGCCGCATCAGCCATTTGCGCAACCGGACTTCGAGCAGTTCGTAGCTGGCGTAGGCGACCGCGAACGTCAGCGCCAGGCTGACGATGGTGAAGATCAGCAGCGCGACGCCGGGGCCGACGAGCGGCAGCAGCTTCGGAATCAGCAGGTGGCGGCCGGGGAACATCAGCACGACGTGCCACAGGTAGAAGCTGTAGCTGACCGTCGCGCTGAACTGCAGGAAGCGCCAGCGCATGAATCGCGAGAACAGGCCCTGGCCGCGGACGACGCCGTCGAAGAAAACCAGACCCGCAATCAATGCGAGGCTGATCATCGTCGCGTAATAGGTGTTCAATTGCGCCTGCCCGTGGTAGTAGTCGATATAAACGACATGCCAGAGTGCGAACATCGCAAAAAAGCTCAGCACCGTCGGCACGCGCCGCAACGGCGCCGGCAGCAGGCCGTCACGATTCAGATACACCAGCGCACCCGCACCGAAATACAGCGCGCTGACCGAGCGGGTGAAAAGCAGCACGCCGATGATGCCGCAGGCCAGCGCCGCCGCCGCCGCGAGACCACGCTGCCTGAGCACGAAGCTGAGTGCGGCGACGGCGTAGAACGCGACCTCGAACGACAGCGACCAGGCGACCGGCAGCACGATCGGCAGTGCGAAAACGCCGGGCAGAAACAGCAAATTGGAGAGCAGATGCAACGGCCACGTCCACGGCTCGGTGGTCGCGAACATCTCGTTGCGCAGCAGGATGCCGAGCACCGTCAGCGGCAAGAGCACGCCGATGAATGCGGGATAAAGGCGCAGCGCACGATCGACGGCAAAGCTGGCGATGTCCTTCTTCCGCAGCAGCGTTTCGGTGATCAGATAGCCGCTGATCATGAAGAACAATTCGAGCCCGTAACGAGTCCCCTGAAACAGATCGTGCCAGCGCTCCCAGCCGTCCGGCAGCGTGTGCG
>DASSVA010000021.1:0-4733 GCA_035706385.1 Solimonas sp.
CGCCGGCGCCTCCGCGCCCGAAGTGCTGGTCAGGGAAGTGATCGCCAAACTCAAGCAGCACGGCGGTCTCGAAGTGCAGGAACTGGCCGGCCGCGAGGAACACGTGGTGTTCTCGCTGCCGCCGGCGCTGCGCCGCGCGACACGCCCGGCGGGCGATGCGCTGAAGTGACTGCCGCCATGGCCCAACTGCTCCCTCTCCCCGCATGCGGGGAGAGGGTCGGGGTGAGGGGCAGGTCGGTGCGGCGATCATTGAAAGACGCGTTACAACCGTGAATCCGCACGACAGCTTCGACGTCGTCATCGTCGGCGGCGGCGTGATCGGCATGGCCTGCGCCGAAGCGCTGAGCCGCGACCGCAAACACAAAATCTGCATCGTCGAAAAAGACGAGCTCGGCCGCGCCGCGTCGTGGGCGGGCGGGGGGCTGCTCAGTCCGCTGCCGCCGGACCAGTGCGACGACGCGATCCGTCCGCTGCTCGACGAGAGCCTGACGCTGTATCCCGAGTGGTGCGAACGCCTGCAGCGCGAGTCCGGCATCGATCCCGAGTACTGGGTCTGCGGTGCCGATTACTTCAAGAGCAATGGCGAGCACATCGAGTATCCGCAGATGGCGCAGGTGCGCAATCCGCGACTGATGAAAGCGCTGGCGCAGACCTTGCGCCGCCGCGGTGTGAGCGTCTTCGAACATGCGGCTGCCGCAGCCTGGCTTCGCGAAGGCGTGCGCGTGCGCGGCGTGCGCACGACGCGCGGTGACATCGCCGCCGACGCGGTGATCCTCGCCGCCGGTGCGTGGTCCGCCGAACTCGGCGCCGACGGCATCGTGCCGGTCAAAGGCCAGATGCTGCTGCTGGACGCCCGGCCCGGCGCGTTGCCGAGAGTGCGCATCGGCGATGACGTGTACCTGATCCCGCGGCGCGACGGCCAGGTGCTGATCGGCAGTACGCTGGAAGATGCGGGTTTCGATTTGACGCCGACCGAGTCCGCCCGGCACGGTCTGATCGAACGCGCCGCGCGGCTCTGGCCCGAGGCCGCGACGCTGCCTCTGATCCGGCACTGGGCCGGCTTGCGGCCGCGCGCGGATCGCGATGCGCCGTTACTCGAAGCCAGCGCGATGCATCGCGGCCTGTATCTGGCGAGCGGACACTTCCGGCTCGGCATCACGCTGGCGCCGGCGAGCGCCGCACGCATGATGGAGTTGCTGCGGTCCTGATGTCGTCATTCCTTGGGCGGAATGATTTCCCGCGAAAGCGGGAATCCAGAGTGTCAGCCCGATCCCGCAAATGCCTGACGCCGGTAATTTTTGAGGCGCTGTTCACAAAACTGCGGACCTACGCCGCCAGTTGTGACGCAGACCACGATTCTGCGGTGTGCCTCCCAATAGGATTTTCCCGGACGGTGCGGTTGTTCTGCCGCGTCGGATCGACTGTCTCGGGAGACCGCCGTGCAAACACGAAAGACATGCATCGGATACCGCAAGCCGGTCATTCACGGCCTGCGACGCAGCGGGAAAAGGCTCGGCGCCGGATTCACACTGCTCGAACTGCTGATCGCCCTGGCCGTGCTCTCGGTTCTCACGTCGGTTGCAATACCGGGCTTCGAAACGATCTACGCGCAGAACCACCTGGCCGCTTCGAGCAATCAGCTGTTGACCGCGCTCGTGAATGCCAGACAGACCGCCATGATGCGCAATGCGTCGGTCACGTTCTGCGCCGGCAATCCCGACGACGGTTGCGACGGCGACTGGCTCGCACACGAGATGATCGTGTTCGTCGACACCGATCGCGACGGGAAACTCGATCCGGAAGACGAGCTCAAGCTGTCCGAACGCTTCAGCGCATCAACGGTGATCGAAGTGTCCGGCAATGGACCATTCCGAAAGTCCATCGTCTTCAGGCCGACCGGCCTCGCGCAATGGCCCGGTGGCGCCTTCGCGGCGGGGCGGTTGCGGATCTGTACGCAGACGGCATTGACGACCAACGCGACCGATCTGGTCCTGATCGGCAGCGGTCGCGTCGTGACCGAACAGCACGATTTCGACGGGGCGTGTCCGGCGCCGTGAAGCGGGGAAGCGCTTGAGTGTTCCGCCCATGATCCTTGACGCAGCAACCTCAAAAAAATGAGCTGAGCGTCTACGGAAGACTGGGCGATCCGGTCATCCGTGTGGCCTGTGTAATACGCGCCATCCGCGCGACGCAGGATATAAACCCAGAACGCCAGGTCGATCGTTTACAGCAGCGCCTTGATATCGCCCTCGATCTTTTCCGGCGTGTCCATCGAGCCGTAGCGTTTGACGACCTTGCCGCTCTTGTCGATGAGGAACTTGGTGAAGTTCCACTTGATGCCTTCCGTTCCGAGCACGCCGGGCGCGGTGCTCTTGAGGTGTTGGTAGAGCGGGTGCGTGTTGGCGCCGTTGACGTCGATCTTCGCGAACATCGGAAAATCGACGTCGTAGGTCAGCGAGCAGAAATTCCTGATCTCGTTCTCGTCGCCCGGTTCCTGGTGGCCGAACTGGTCGCACGGAAAGCCGAGCACCGCGAAATCCTGATCCTTGTATTTGCGCCACAACGCTTCGAGACCCTTGTACTGCGGCGTGAAGCCGCACTTGCTCGCGACGTTGACGATCAGCAGCACTTTGCCGGCATAGGCGTCCAGCTTCTGCTGGCCGCCGTCGATGGTTTTCGCTTCAAAGTCGTAAACGGTCGTCATGTCGAAAACTCCTGGGGAAGCGTGGCGGATCGTTCGTGCGCGAACGGGTGTCAAAGGCTCGCGGTGTCCAGCGCCATCAGCTCGCCGGCGCTTTCGCGGACGTTGGCGAGCAGGCCGGAAACCTGTGAAAGCATGCGCGTCGCGAAGAACTGCGCCGTCGCGCGTTTGCTGGTGGCGAACGCCGCATCGCCGCCGGCTTCCGCGGCGCGAACCATGCGCAGCCAATTCCAGCCGAGATATGTCAGCGCGAACGCACGCAGGAAGTCGACGCAGCCGAACGCGGCGTCGTCCGGCGTCAGCTTGTACGAGTTCTGCACCCAGGTCGTCGTCGATTCGAGCTCGGCGAGCGCCTTGGCGAGCGGCTGGCCGATGAAGTCGGGCGCATTTGCGAGGTCGGCGCGTACCGCGGCGAAGAAGCGTTTCGGCAGGCGGCCGCCGTGCAACATCAGCTTGCGACGCACGAGGTCCATCGCCTGGATGCCGTTGGTGCCTTCGTAAAGGCAGAGAATCTTCGAATCGCGGACGATCTGCTCGATGCCGTGTTCGGCGATGAAGCCGTGGCCGCCGTAGACCTGGATCGCCATCGAACCCAGCTCGACCGCCGAGTCGGTGCAGAACGCCTTGACCAGCGGCGTGTTCAGCTCGACCCAGTCCTGCGCTTCCTCGCGCGCCGCTTCGTCGGCGGCGTGATGAGAGGCGTCGACGTGCATCGCCGTCTCGTAGCACAGCACGCGCGCGCCTTCGGTGATCGCTTTCATCTGCAACAGCATGCGGCGTACGTCCGGATGGTCGGCGATGACGTCGCCGCCGTTGAACGCCTTGCCCTGCTTGCGATCGAGCGCGTAGCGGATCGCGTTCTGCGTCGCCAGCTCGCACTGGCCGAGGCCCTGGTAGCCGACCATGATGCGCGCGAGGTTCATCATCACGAACATGTTCTGGATGCCGGTGTTCGGTTTGCCGATCATCCAGCCGCGCGCATTCTCGAACGACATCGTGCAGGTGCACGAACCGTGGATGCCCATCTTGTGCTCGATCGACACGCACTTGACCGGATTGCGCGCGCCGATCGAACCGTCTTCATTGACGAGATACTTCGGCACGACGAAGGTCGAAAGTCCCTTGATTCCCGGCGGCGAGTCCGGCAGGCGCGCGAGCGTGAAGTGGACGATGTTGTCGACCATCCGGTGCTCGCCGGACGTGATGAAGATCTTGCTGCCTTCGAGCAGGAACGAGCCGTCGTCCTGCGGATGCGCCTTGGTCTTGACGGCGGCGAGATCGGAGCCGGCCTGCGGCTCGGTCATGCACATCGTGCCGGTCCATTCGCCGGTCGCGAGTTTTGGCAGATAGGTGTTCTTCTGCTCGTCCGTGCCGTTCGCGGCGATCGCTTCGAAGCAGCCTTGGGTCAGGCCCGGATACAGCGCGAACGCGACGTTCGCCGAGCACAGCAGTTCCTCGATGACCTTGCCGAGCGTGTACGGCAGACCGGCGCCGCCGTATTCCGGCTTCTGCATGATGCCGATCCAGCCGTCGGCCGCGTAGCGCTTGAAAAATTCGGTGAAACCGTCCGGGACCGTGACTTCGTTGTCCTTGTAGACACAACCCTGCGCGTCCGACCTGGCGTTGAGCGGCGCCAGTTCCTTTTCGATCAGCTTCGCGGCTTCGTCGATCAGGCCCGCGAGCGTTTCCGGCGAGGCATCTTCGTAACCGGGCAGCCGCGCGAGCCGCTCGACGTCCAGCACCTGATTCAGAACGAAGTTGATTTCCTGGAGGGGCGCTTTGTAGCTCGCCATGACGGTGTTCCGGTCTCGTGGGATTTTGGGGGCGACAAGGCTAGCACAGGGCCGGCGCGTTGCCTTTGCAGGACGACGCCAGAAGGCGTCTCAGTTCTGAATTTCGTCATTGCGAGAAGGCCGAAGGCCGACGAAGCAATCCAGTCCGCGGCTCGGTCCGGCCGCGCTGCTGGATTGCTTCGTCGCTACGCTCCTCGCAATGACGAAATTCAACTGAGGCACTTGAGACACTACCGCGC
>DASSVA010000022.1:0-7179 GCA_035706385.1 Solimonas sp.
TCTCGTCCACAACCCGGCGAATCCGAAGTGGCCGAACCGCGATCGCTTCGTCGTCTCCAACGGCCACGGCTCGATGCTGCTGTACGCGCTGCTGCATCTGAGCGGCTACGACCTGCCGATGTCGGAGCTGCAGAATTTCCGTCAGCTGAAGAGCAAGACGCCGGGCCATCCGGAGAACTTCGTGACGCCGGGCGTCGAGACGACGACCGGCCCGCTCGGCCAGGGTCTCGCCAACGCGGTCGGCATGGCGATCGCCGAACGTGCGCTGGCGGCGCGCTTCAACCGCGACGGCCTCGACATCGTCGATCACTACACCTACGTGTTCACCGGCGACGGCTGCCTGATGGAAGGCATCTCGCACGAAGCCTGTTCGCTGGCCGGCGTGCTCGGGCTCGACCGGCTGATCGTGCTGTACGACGACAACAACATCTCGATCGACGGCGAAGTCGGCGGCTGGTTCCGCGACGACACGCCGGCGCGTTTCGAAGCCTATGGCTGGAACGTCGTGCGCAACGTCGACGGCCACAAGCCGGAAGCCGTCAAGAAGGCGATCGACATCGCGCGCGCCAGCACCGGCAAGCCGACGCTGATCTGCTGCAAGACCATCATCGGCTTCGGTTCGCCGAACAAGCAGGGCAAGGAATCGTCGCACGGCGCCGCGCTCGGCGACGCCGAGATCGCGCTGGTGCGCGAGAAGCTGAACTGGCCGCATGCGCCGTTCGAGATTCCGGACGCGATCCGCAAGGGCTGGGACGCGAAGCAGAAAGGCGCCGCCGCCGAGCAGGACTGGCAGGTTCGCTTCAACGATTACGCGGCGAAGTTTCCGGCCGACGCGGCCGAGTTCGAGCGCCGCATGCGCGGCGAACTGCCGGCCGGCTGGGCGCAGACGATCAAAGGCGTGCTCGCCGATGCCGCGAAGGCCGACAAGCCGAACGCGACGCGCAAAGCCAGCAAGGCGGTGCTCGACGCGATCGCCGGCACGCTGCCGGAGCTGATCGGCGGTTCGGCCGATCTCGGCGAATCGAACTGCACCGACTTCAAGGGCCACGTTGCGCTGCGCGCCGGCCAGTTCGCCGGCAACTACATCAACTACGGCGTGCGCGAATTCGGCATGGCGGCGGCGATGAACGGCATCGCGCTGCACGGCGGGCTGATTCCGTTCGGCGGCACCTTTCTGGTGTTCTCCGATTACGCGCGCAACGCGATCCGCATGGCGGCGCTGATGAAGAAGCGCAGCATCTTCGTGCTGACGCACGACTCGATCGGCCTCGGCGAGGACGGCCCGACACACCAGCCGGTCGAGCATGTCGCCAGCCTGCGGTTGATGCCGAATCTGCATGTCTGGCGTCCGGGCGACGCGTTCGAGACGGCCGTCGCGTGGCAGGCCGCGATCGAGCGCGACAACGGCCCGGCCGTGCTCGCGCTGAGCCGCCAGAACCTCGATCCGCAACCGCGCAGCGAGCAGCAGCAGCTCGATGCGGCGCGCGGCGGCTACGTGCTGTGGGAGCCGAAGTCGGCGCCGGAAGCCCTGATCATCGCCACCGGTTCGGAAGTGCAGCTCGCGGTGAAGGCCGCCGCGCAGCTCGCCGACAAGGGCCGCGCCGTGCGCGTGGTGTCGATGCCGTGCGCCGAAGTGTTCGCGCGCCAGGACGCCGCGTATCGCGACACCGTGCTGCCGCCGGAGCTGCGCAAGCGCCTGGCGATCGAAGCGGGCGTCAGCGCCTGGTGGCGTACGTTCGTCGGCCTCGACGGCGACGTGCTCGGTGTCGATACGTTCGGTGAATCGGCGCCGGCCGGCGCAGTGTTCAAGCACTTCGGGCTCACCGTCGAGAATCTCGTCGAACGGACCGAAAAGCTGCTGTCGAAATAGGCGACCTGCCGGCTTCGATCCGCAAGGATCACCGCGCCAGCGGCGGCATTCCCGCTTGAACGGAAATGCACGTCATTGCCCGCCGCATCGCGGCGAAGCAATCCACAACGCTGCCGCATCGAGCGGATGCAGAGGGTTGCTTCGCCGGTCTTCGGCTGCCCCGCAATGACGAAACGCAAGGCGGAACACCTGAAAGCCGGAAAACTTGAAAAACGCGATGCACGGCAACGGGACGGAAAAGCAGGTTCTTGCGCAATGATCCAGCCTGTATGCAAGATGAACCATGAGCGGGTTCATCCAATGCCTTTTGCGCAATCAACAAGATGGCGTGCCGTGCGAAATGCCTTCCGAAACGTTGATCGGGCAAGACCGGTTCTGCGCTCGAACGTTGAAAAAATACCGCACGCTTCCTGAATTTTCACTGACCCGTCCCGGGTTTTTTATGCAGGCCGCCAGGAAACGGCATCTGCTTTCATCGCGGTGCATCCCGGCAGTTCCGATGAATTGCATCCCCCCACGAAAAGGGAATTGTGAACTCCGTCACATTCGTGGTTCGCGCCAATCCCCATTCCCCTTCGGATTTTTGCAAGCCTTTCATGCCGCAATGAAAACCGGCGGCTCTGCAGAAGGGTGTGGATGCTTTTCCGCGAAATGAGTTGTGCAGACCGAAGCTGGTCCGCGCATTGCAATAGAAAAGTGCGATAAGCCCACTGTTGTATCTCGCGAATCGTGTGCTAGAGTCGCGTCGCCAGAGTTCCGAGGAGCCTTTCTCGGGCGCTCGGATCCCGCTTCCACGGGGCTCAACGTCGTACACCTTGTAAATTTTCGAAGGGAGATACTCTCAATGATGTCTAGCAATAGCAGGACGACAAGTCCGGGCAAGCGTCTTGCCATCGCCGCCTTCCTGGCGACGGCAGGTCTGGGGCTCGCCGCGTGCGGCGATGATTCCAAGAGCAACACCGGTCCCGGCTACAACGAGAACCACGGCGCCGTCGGCAACGTGAATGGTTCGGTCGTTGACCAGAACGGTGCGCCGCTCGCTGGCGTGACCGTTGCGCTGGCCGGCAAGACCGCTACCACCGATGTCAACGGTCAATACCGTTTTGAAAACGTTGCCGTGACCGGCACGGCGAGCGACGGCGACACGAGCGGCGGCTTCAATCCCGCCCTGCCTGTCACGCTCACGGGTCCGGCCGGCTACATGGGTGCGACCGTCACGGTCGACCTGGCGGCGCAGCTGACCTGCACGAACAGCGCGATCGCCGTCGGCAACCCGGGCTGCGTGCTCGCTGACGGCTTCAACGTCGGCGCCGGCACCACCGAGCTGCCGCAGCTGAACTCCACCGTCAAGGGCGTCCTGCGTGACGCGCTCACCGGCAACCCGGTCGCCGGCGCGACGGTCGAGCTCGACTTCCGCTCCGTGCAGCCGGATCAGGCTGTCGGCAACGGCTTCTCGATCGCTTGGGCGCACCCTGGCATCGCCGTCGCCACCACGGCCGCGGACGGCTCGTTCGCGTTCGCCGGCGTCGCGGCGGATTCCTGCTTTGAAGTCTCGCGCACCGGCTATTCGCTCGGCACGCAGGGCTCCACCGGCACCGACCTCGGCTGCGACGGCGGCATTTCGCCGGCTTCGCAGGGCCAGCTCGTCAACACCAACCGCGAAGGCTCGAACACTGCCAACGCCGGTTCGCTGGTCGCCACGGGCGCCACCAACGTCGACAACATCGCGCCGTACGTGACGAAGGTCAGCAACATCCTCGCGCGCGATGCCAACCCGGGTGTGCTGGCGTCCGGCCAGGACGGCACGCAGGGCATCCGCATCGACTTCAGCGAAGCGGTTGCCAACATCACGGCCGGCGACGTGCAGGTCGTGGTGGGTGCGGCTCCGACCCAACAGGTCGTGCCGTTCACGCTCAGCGAGAACGCAGCCGACCATATCGTCGTCAAGCTGAACAGCGCGCTGGCGGCCGATACGCCGTTCTCGATCCTGATCAAGCGCAGCCGCGTGGTCGACGCGGCCGACAACGTTCTGGGCACGGATAATGGCAACGCCGGTCCGAACGTCGTCGAACTCGGCTTCGACAGCGTCGCGGGCAGCAACCTGAAGCTGGATCTGCAGACCTACTCGCCGTTCGCCGGCGCGCCGGACGCGGTCCTGCTCACGCAGGTGACGGCCAACCTGAACGCCGGCGCCAATGCCCCGTTCACGACGACGTCAGCGTTCCTCGATTCGCTGGTCGGTCCGACCAACAACTCGTTTGACGCGAACGACAACCCGATCCCGCTGATCGGCAGCGCGGCGCCTGGCGACATCGACGCCCTGAACGCAACGCTGGGTTCGACGCAGCTGCTCAACGGCGGCCAGACGGATCCGCTGCTCGCGCTCGGTGGCGTGGTCGCGGGTGTGGCCAACGTCGATCGTGACGTTGCCCGCTTCACCGTCGATCTGAGCGGTGCCGCCACGGCACCGGATACGATCGCACTGGTGCTGCTGCGCAATGGCGCGCCGGTTCCGACCGCGCAGTTCTACACGACCGACACCAGCGCCAGCGTCGTTGGCGTGGTGGCTGTCGGTGGCGTGCTGACCGGCAAGGCGCTGAGCGCGAGCCAGGCGATGGGCAACGGCAACAACCGTTTCGTCGTCAACCCGAATGGCGAGAGCAGCTTCGACGTGATCGTGACGGGTGCCAACCCGGGCGATATCGTGGCGGCGGTCTCGCGTAACGCCGACCAGCAGATCGGTGGCGAAGCCGAGATCGTGCTGAACGACGTGGCGGCACCGACGACGGGTCTGAACATCCTGTCGGCGGCACTGCCGGCGAGCTATGCCGCGGTCAACATCTCGGGTGGCGGTGCCATCGGTGAGGGCACGGCGGATCAGCATGTGGTCCTGTATCCGGTCACGCCGCAGGCGCTCGACGTGGCTGATGCCGCAGCGGGCTTCAACGCCGACGAGCTGCAGGACGAGCTGGATACCGCCAACGCAACGTATGCGGCGACGGTTACCGGCACCACGGGCTTCATCGCTGACGCGACGTCGATGGCAGCGTTCACGGGCGACAACATCCGTCTGGGTGTGACGTTCACCGAACCGCTGAACACGACGCTGCTGGCGGCTCCGGCCTACAATGGCTCGGCGGCGCTGACGGCCTTCGACGTGCGCAACAACCAGGCGGCCGAAGATAGCGATATCTTCTCGTTCGTGACCTTCAACGTCGACAACATCTTCAAGATGGAAGCCGACGGCCGTGGCAACTCGGCGAAGATCATCGACTTCAAGAACAGCGTCGCTGACCTGCAGGGCAATGTGGCCGATGCTGATGCCAATGCCCGCGTGCTGGTGCGCGACGTGCTGCCGCCGATGCTGACCCAGGCGTATCGCAATGCCGACGGTCTGACCTTCGTGTTCCATGAAGGTGTGCGTCTGGTTCCGGGTGCGACGGTCCAGTTGACCGATTGCGGCGCGGTGATCGACCTCGGTGCGGATCAGAGCGGTATCGCGATCGTGGCTGATCGTATCTCGCAGTCGGCCGACTTCAAGACTGTCAAGGTGCCGTTGACCAACCCGCAGTATCCGGCAGGCCTGAACTGCTTCCCGGATGTCGCGGCGACGACGTATGCCGAGCCGGCCTATGACGGTCTGGGCCTGACTGCGGATGGCGTCAAGCTGCGTCACGGTTTGGTGACGTACGCCGACGTTCCGGATCGCGCGAAGGGCACGGTGGGTGGTCAGGCGTTCCCGGACAACACCTGGACGGCGCAGGCGGGCTACAACATCGGCATGCAGACGGCGGTATTCGCTGCGGCTGACTTGGTCGGTCCGTTCGTGGTCACCGGTATCAACTGCGAACCGGCCTTCAAGGTCACCGCCGTCAACACGGCGTTCGACTGCGACATCGCGTTCTCGCATGCCCTGACGGATGCGAACTTCACGGCCATCGCGGCTGCTCCGGCGACCTACCTGCAGATCGAGGACAACGCGGGTGTTATGCGTGCGGGTACTGCGGCTGCCAACACCAGCCCGCGTCGTGGCGATGCCAACCTGTCGGCGATCTGCGATCAGACCACCGCGACCTGCAACGTGGTCCGTGTCCACTTCACGGTGGGTGCGACGGCGATTGCTGCGGGTGATCGCGTCAACCAGCCGGCTGGCACGACGTTCGACAGCGCGTTCGATGCAACGAAGTTCGTTGCACGTGATGCGGTTCTGCCGAACACCGCGGCCTTCCGTGGCGCGGTCCAGGCTCCGACCGACGGTGTTGCCCTGCCGTAATCGGGTTGCAAGGTGAGTAGACGTAAGTAGCAAGCAGTATTGAGGGGGCGCTTCGGCGCCCCCTTTTTTGTGCGCGTCCGAAAATCGCAATGCCGCCATGCATCGCTGCGCAGTGCCACGCGCCAGTCAGCACCAGGGGATCCGGTCTTGGCGTAAAATCTGCGCCCCCGCCGGGAAATCCGGATTGAATTCATCTCAGCGGCAATGCCGCTGTCTTTCAGAGAGGATCGGAAATGGCAGTCAAGGTTGGCATCAACGGCTTCGGTCGCATCGGTCGCAACGTGCTGCGCGCCGCAGTGCAGAACTTCGGCGGCGACATTGAAATCGTCGGCATCAACGATCTGCTCGACCCGGACTACCTCGCTTACATGCTGAAGTACGATTCCGTGCACGGCCACTTCAAGGGCGAGATCGCCGTCGAGAACGGCGCGTTGCTGGTCAACGGCAGGAAGATCCGCCTGACACAGGAACGCGATCCGGCCAACCTGAAGTGGAACGAAATCGGCGCCGATGTCGTCATCGAATCGACCGGCCTGTTCCTCGACAAGACCACCGCGCAGAAGCATCTCGACGCCGGCGCGAAGAAAGTCATTCTGTCGGCACCGTCGAAGGACGACACGCCGATGTTCGTCTACGGCGTCAACGACAAGACCTACGCCGGCCAGGCGATCATCTCGAACGCCTCGTGCACGACCAACTGCCTCGCGCCGCTCGCCAAGGTGCTGCACGACAAGTGGGGCATCAAGCGCGGCCTGATGACGACGGTGCATGCGACGACCGCGACGCAGAAGACCGTCGACGGCCCGAGCGCGAAGGACTGGCGCGGCGGCCGCGGCATCCTCGAGAACATCATCCCGTCGTCGACCGGCGCGGCGAAGGCCGTCGGCGTCGTCATCCCGGAGCTGAACAAGAAGCTGACCGGCATGAGCTTCCGCGTGCCGACCTCGGACGTCTCCGTGGTCGACCTGACCGCCGAACTCGTGAAGGAAGCGAGCTACGACGAAATCAAGGCGGAAATGAAGGCGCAGAGCGAAGG
>DASSVA010000023.1:0-3333 GCA_035706385.1 Solimonas sp.
GAAGCTGTTCTACTGGCAGCAGATCGGCTATTACGCGATCGGCATGGAAGATCCGGTCGAATATCGCGAACAGAATCTCGAGTTCTTCCACCAGGTGCTCGGCGGCGCGAAATATCTCGACGCGCTGAAAGCCGCCGACAAGACCGCGAAGCGCAAAACCCGGCGCGGCTGATCCTTGAAATTAACGTCATTCCCGCTTTCGCGGGAATGACGTTGATCGACGCTCCGCATATCTAGTGCGCGATTTTCGTCATTTTGCCGACGGCTCGGATAGCGGGTCCTGGCCGTGCAGGCGGCCGGCGTCGGCGAGCCAGCCGGCCAGATATTCGGCGAAGCTGACGTCGATCAGCACGCGATAGTCGCTTTCGGCGAGACGCTGGATCAGCACCGGCGCGGCTTCCGCGAACAGCGTGCGCACGAACGCCTGGGTGCCCGGCGAAACCGCGGTCGCCGACGCCAGCACCGGTGCGGCGCGCGCGCCGCGCAGCCGGAAGCTCGCCAGCCGCGACGACAGGTCCGTCACCAGCCACGGACCTTCGCCGGCGGCCGGCACGTCATGCGATTCGCCGAACAGCAGCCACGCATTCGGTTCGAAATGGGCGATCGAGCGATCGGCATCGCCGATCCAGCGGTTCGGCGTCTGCGGCAATTCGAACGGCGATGCGCGCAGCGCGGCGTCGCGATCGGCGCGACGCGACAGCCGCAGGCTCGCGATCTTCAGGAACGGTTCCTCGACGACCTGAAACGCCGCGTCCGCGACGACGACGCGCGGACTCGCGTCGCGCGCGGTGCCGAGCGCGGACCGGGCCTGCAGCGCCGGCGCGGCGACCTCCGACTTCGTTTGCGATTTCATCGCGCTCACATCTTCAGCCTTTCGCCTTCGGGATCGTAGGCGCTCATCGAAACGATCGTGGCGGGCACCAGCCTGCCGCCGTCATAGACCTGCACGCGCTCGCCGCTGCGCGCGCGGCCGCGCTCGACGAGCGCCAGCGCGACCGGCCGGCCCAGCGTCGGACTTGCGAACGAAGACGTGACCCAGCCTTGCGTCCGCGCGGTTCCGCTGCGGAAGCCCGCATCGACGATGTGGCCGCCGACCGCGAGCAGCGTGCGCCCGTCGACCGGCGCGAGACCGACGAGCTGGCGGCGATCGGCGCGCCGGCCTTCCGGCGTCATCGTGCTGCGCCGGCCGATGAAGTCCTCGGCCTTCTTGCCGATGATCGTCTCGAAGCCGACATCCTGCGGGAACGTCAGGCCGTCGGTATCGGAGCCGACATGCAGGAAACCTTTCTCGGTGCGCATCACCATCAGCGATTCGATGCCGAACGGCACGATGCCGGAGGCGCGGCCCTTGTCGAGCAGCGCGTCCCACAGCGAGCGGCCGAACCGCCACGGCACGCTGATCTCGTAACCGAGTTCGCCGGTGAAGCTGACGCGCGCGATGCGCACCGGCACGTCGCCGATGTGGCCCTGCCGCGCGCTCATGTGCGGGAACGCCGCGGCCGACAGATCGATGTCGCAGCCGAGCTGCGCGAGCACGTCGCGCGCGCGCGGACCGGCCAGCATCATCACCGCCCACTGCGTCGTCACCGATTCGACCGTGACGTCGAGATCGACCCATTCGCATTGCAGCCATTCTTCGAGCCAGTCGACGATGCGATCGGCCTGCCCGCTGGTCGTGCCGACGACGAAGCTGTCGTCGGCCCAGCGCGTCACGACGCCATCGTCCTTGACGATGCCGTCCTCGCCGAGCATCAGGCCGTAGCGGCACTGCCCGACCTTGAGCGTGCGCATGTTGTTGACGTAGACGCGCGTGAGAAATTCGGCGGCGTCCGCGCCGTACACGAGAATCTTGCCGAGCGGCGAGTAATCGAGCACGCCGACCGCGTTGCGCACCGCGAGCACTTCGCGCGCGATCGTCGCGTGCTCCGACTCGCCGGGCCGCGGATAGAACGCCGGGCGATACCACGCGCCGTAGTCTTCCATCGCCGCGCCCGCCGCCTGATGCGCGGCATGCGCGGCGAGCAGACGGCGCGGACGATACGCGGCGCCGACGTTGCGGCCGGCGATCGCGCCGAACGTGACCGGATTGAACGGCGGACGAAAACGCGTGGTGCCGACCTCGCCCGGCTGCTTGCCGAGCACGCCGGCCAGAATGCCGATCGCGTTGACGTTCGAGGTCTTGCCCTGGTCGGTCATCATGCCGGTCGTCGTGTAGCGCTTGAAGTGCTCGACCGACACGAAGTTCTCGCGCGCCGCCAGTTGCAGATCGGATTCGGTCGAATCGCTCGCCAGATCGACCCACGACTTCGTCGCGCTGCGGCCGAGCGCGTCGACGTTGACCGACCACAGCGCGGACGCCGCGACCGCCGCCGTGTCGGCGACGTCGCGTTCGCGCTGCAGCGCGGCGCGCGCGTCCGCCACCGCAAGCTCGCGATCGGCATGACCGGCCGCGGCGCCGACGACGATGCCGGGCTGCGCGTAGCGATGCGGCACGAACGCCTTGCGCGCGTCGTCGTAACGCAGCGCGCCGCCGGATTGTGAGAACAGGTGCACGGTCGGATTCCAGCCGCCGGACACCAGCAGCGCATCGACATCGAGCCAGCGGCCGGTATCCGGCAATGCGCGGCCGTGCCCGTCGACCTCGTGAAACTCGACGCGGCGCAGGCCGTGGCGGCCGCGCGTGTCGGTCGGCGCATGACGCGGCGCGACGTCGATGCCGAGCGCGCGCGCTTTCGCCGCGAGCGCCGATTCGCCGCGCGCATCGGCGATCAGCGCGATCTCGACACCGGCGGCATGCAGCTCGAACGCCGCCTCGTAGGCGCTGTCGTCGCTGGTCGCGATCGCGACGCGACGGCCCGGCAGCACGCCATGGCGATGCAGGTATTGCCGCGCCGCGCCGGCGAGCATGACGCCGGGACGATCGTTGTTCGGAAACACCAGCGGACGCTCGATCGCGCCGGTCGCCAGCACGACGCGCTGCGCACGGATCTTCCACAGCCGTTGCCGCGGCGCGGTCGGCGTCGGCGCGAGCAGCTCGTTGGCGAGCAGGTGATTGTGATCGTAATAGCCGAACGCGGTCGTCGACGTCAGCACGCGCAGGTTCGGCAGCGATGCGATCTCCGCTTCGCGCGCGTTCAGCCATTCGCCGGCCGGCACGCCTTCGATCGAACCCGGCTCGTAGCGCAGCGAGCCGCCGAGCTGCGGCTTGTCGTCGAGCAGCGCGACGCTGGCACCGCTGCGGGCCGCGGCGATCGCCGCCGCGAGACCGGCCGGGCCGGCGCCGACGACGATCACGTCGACGCTGGCATGTTGCTTGTCGTAGACGTCCGGATC
>DASSVA010000024.1:0-11621 GCA_035706385.1 Solimonas sp.
CGTCACGCTGATGACGCCGGCCGACGAATTCTTGCCGAACAGCGTGCCCTGCGGACCGCGCAGCACTTCGACCTGCGCGACGTCGAACAGGCTGACCGACGGCGCGCGTCCGAGCACGACGCCGTCGGCGACGAACGACACCGCCTGCTCGGACGTCACGCTGAACGACTGCGTCGAGATGCCGCGGATGCTGAGCTTGGTATCCGGATTGCCGGGCTCGCCATAGACCTCGACGGCCGGCGCCGCGCGCGCCAGATCCTCGGTGCGGCTGATGTTCTGCTGTTCGAGCTGTTTCTTGCCGATGACCGTGACCGCGACCGGCACATCCTGCAGGCGTTGTTCGCGCTTCTGCGCGGTGACGATGATTTCGTCGATCGGCGCTTCCGCCGGTTTGTCGGCGACCGGCACGGCCGGCGGTGCGTGATCCGGCAGCGGAATCGTCGGCAGCGGCGCGGCAGCGGTTTCGTCGGCGGACTGGTTTTCGGGTTCGGCGGCGGCGGCCGGAACCGTTGCCGTCGTCGCCAGCGGATCGCTGCCGTCCCCTTCGGCGGCGCTGGCGGTCGTGGCGATCACGCCGCCGATCAGGCAGGCCACCTGCAACAGCGCTCGCGTATTTTCCAGCTTCGGCATCGGTTCTCCCCCGGATGCAGCGCACGGCGACCCGTCGTCGACCGGCTTGTGTTTTTCGCTATCCTATGACTTCATAAACATACTGGCAAGCCGGTTTTTTTATAAACCGGATCGTTGCCGGCAGCCGCGCCGATCCGCCGTCGCGCGGCGCGCAGCTAGAATGCGGCGACCAGAGGAGACCGAGCGGTGCCCAAATCCACATCTGCCGCAGCCACCGCGCACGCCGCGGCCCCGCCCCGTCCGCGTCGCACCAACGCCGAGCGCAGCTCGGAAATGCGTCGCAAGCTGTTCGACGCGTCGATCTCCTGCCTGCACGACTACGGTTACGCGGCGACGACGACGGCGATGGTCGCCGAGCGCGCCGGCGTCAGCCGCGGTGCGATGGCGCATCACTTCTCGACCAAGACCGAGCTGATGGTCGCGGTCGTCGAGGACGTGTTCGAACGCGATCTGCATTTCTACCGCGAGCGGCTCGACAAGCTGCCGCTGCGCGAGCGCATGGACAAGCTGATCGATCTGGCGTGGAAAGCGATCAGCGGCGAAGGCGGTCAGGCGGTGCTGCACATCATGCTGGCGATGCCGGGCGATGCCGACCTGCGCACGCGGCTGCCGCCGGTCATCGGCCGCGTCGGCGAGCAGGGCCGCGAGCTGATCCGCAGGCTCGCGCTCGCCGCCGGCGTGAAGAACAAGGCACTGATCGATGCCAGCGTCACGCTGCATCTCGCGGCATTGCGCGGGCTGGCGCTCGAATCGATCATCGGCACCGATCCGCGCAGCATCCAGGGCGCGCTCAAGCTGCTGCGTACTTACCTTTCGTATCTGCAGAACGTGCTGGCGGCCGGCGCACACTGAACGCGCGTCCGTTCAGTTTTCGCCGAGTTCGCGCAGCATCGCTTCGCGAATCAGGAATTTCTGCACCTTGCCGGTGACCGTCATCGGAAACGCGTCGACGAACCGCCAGTAGCGCGGAATCTTGAACTGCGAAATCTGTCCGCGACAGAACGCCAGCATGTCCGCTTCGCAGAGCGTCTCGCCTTCCTGCACGCGCACCCACGCGCACAGCTCCTCGCCGTATTTGGCATCCGGCACGCCGACGACCTGCACGTCCTGCACTTTCGGATGGCGGTACAGGAATTCCTCGATCTCGCGCGGATACAGGTTCTCGCCGCCGCGAATCACCATGTCCTTGATGCGGCCGACGATGCAGCAGTAGCCGTCGTCGTCGATCGTCGCCAGATCGCCGGTATGCATCCAGCCGTCGGCGTCGATCGCCTCGGCGGTCTTTTCCGCATCGTCCCAGTAACCGAGCATCACCGAATAGCCGCGCGTGCACAGCTCGCCGGTCTCGCCGCGCGGCACGATCGCGCCGTCGCGGTCGACGACCTTGCATTCGAGATGCGGCTGCACGCGGCCGACCGTCGCAACGCGGCGGTCGAGCGGCTCGTCGGTCGCGCTCTGGAAGCTGACCGGGCTGGTTTCGGTCATGCCGTAGGCGATCGTCACTTCGTTCATGTGCATGCGTTCGAGCACGCGCCGCATCACCTCGGCCGGACACGGTGCGCCGGCCATGATGCCGGTGCGCAGCGACGACAGGTCGAAGCGTTCGAACTGCGGGTGCGCGAGCTGGGCGATGAACATCGTCGGCACGCCATGCAACGCGGTGCAGGCCTCGGCCTCGACCGTCTGCAGCGTCGCCAGCGGATCGAAGATCGGCGCCGGATAGACCATCGTCGCGCCGTGCGTGATGCACGCCAGGTTGCCGAGCACCATGCCGAAGCAGTGATAGAGCGGCACCGGAATGCACAGCCGGTCGCCTTCGCGCAGGCGCATGCTCGCGCCGATGAAATAGCCGTTGTTGAGGATGTTCCGGTGCGACAGCGTCGCGCCTTTCGGCAAGCCGGTCGTGCCGCTGGTGAACTGGATGTTGATCGGATCGTTGCGATCGAGCGTCGCCGCATGTGCGGCGAGTTGCCGGCGCTGTCCGGCATCGGCGTGCTGTGCGACGGTCTCGAAGTCGAGCCAGCCGGGACGTGCGGCGCCGCCGATCTTGATCAGCATGCGCAGCGCCGGCAGCGTGTCGTCGCGCAGATCGCCGGCGCGGCTCGCGGCCAGACCCGGCAGCAGCGTTTCGACCATGCCGACGTAATCGCTGCTGCGGAACGCCTCGGCGGCGATCAACGCCTTGACGCCGACTTTCTCCAGCGTGTAGCGCAGTTCGGACAAGCGGTACGACGGATTGATGTTGACGAGCACGAGCCCGGCTTTCGCGGTCGCGAACTGCGTCAGCGTCCATTGCGCGCAATTGGTCGCCCAGATGCCGACGCGATCGCCGCGTTCGAGGCCGATCGCCAGCAGCCCTGCCGCCAGCGCATCGACGCGCGCCGCGAACTCGGCATAGGTCCAGCGCAGATTCTGGTGCGCGACGACCAGCGCCTCGCGCTGCGGCCAGCGCTGCGCGGCGCGATCGAGCGCGACGCCGATCGTGTCTTCGAGCAGCGGCGGCGATGTCGCGCCGCGTACCAGACTGCGCTGCGCTTGCTTTCCGGCTTGCCGTTCGATCGCGGTCATGTCGTCTCCCCGGCGCGAATCGCCTTCACCTGCGCTTATTTGCGGCAGACGAAATTGTCGGCGTCGTCGGTCGAGCCGCTGCCTTTGTAATGCGCGGTCTGCGGATACGGACACAGCGGCCGCGTGCGTTGCGGCTCGCCTTTCGGCAGACCGAGCAGGTCGGCGTATTCGGTTTCGTATTTCGCCGCGGTCAGACGTTCCGGGGCCTTGCCGCTTTCGATCCAGTGATCGAGCGCGGCCAGCGTGTCGAAATCATTCGGTCCCGGTCCGCCGAGGCAGTGCGCCATGCCGGGCGCCATGAAGAAGCGCACGCTGCGGTCGGTCTGCGCCGCACCGATCTTCTGCCGCACGGCTTCGTAATAGTCGATTGTGTTCTGCGGCGGAATCGCCGCGTCGGCCCAGCCCTGATACATCAGCAGACGACCGCCGCGCTTCGCGAACGCGCCGATGTCGGGATTGTCGGAATCGAGCAGCGGACCGGCGACCTTGCGCGCCTTGTCGATGTCGCGGTCGAAATCGAGCTGCGACAGTTGCCAGCCCGGATCGCTGAACACCATGTTGCGGAAGAAGCCGGTCGCGAACGCGTTCTGGTCGGTCGCCGGACCCGTGATCCACTGGCCCCACTGCACCGCTTCGGAACCGACCGCGAAACCGGGGAACAGCGATGCGCCGGTGCGCGGATTTTTCGGCCCGCCGTAGATCTTGCGCGCGGTCTCGACCTGCGCCGCGTTCAGGCAGGCATCGCCGTCCTTGCCATCGGCGCAGGCGACGCTCGCCGGATCGAATTTGCACTGGCGCGGATCTTCGAGCACGCCGTCGTCGACACCGTCGAGCCGGTCGCATTGCTTGAGCGCGGCGGCCTGCAGGATCGCCAGCTTGCCGGTCGTCAGCGCGCCTTCCGGCGTCTTGTGCGCGGCCAGCGTGTTCCACGCGAAGCCGGTCGCCAGACCGACCCAGTCGTTGGCGGGCGCGCCGGCGATGATGCCGTCGTAGTCGTCCGGGAAACGCTGCGCTTCCATCAGCGCTTCGCGACCGCCGTTCGAGCAGCCCTGGAAATACGCGCGCTTTGGCGCATGCCGGTAATAAGCCTGCGCGAGCGCCTTGCCGGCGATCGCGGTCAGATGTTCGGCGCGATAACCGTAATCCTTGATTTTCTCCGGCTGGTTCAGCGCCCAGTCCGCCGACGGCGGCTCCCCCATCACGTTGCCGGCGTGACCGGTATCGGTGCCGGCCGCCGCGTAACCTTTGGCGACGGCGCTGCGCATGAACAGATACGGCGACGTGAAATTGCCGCCGAAGCCGGCGTTGCCGGTGCCGACGAACTTGCCGTTCCACGCGTCGGCCGGCGGCAGCCAGACTTCGATGCGGATATGCGACGCCGGTGTCGGCGTCAGATGCGCCTGCACGCGACAGAACGTCGCCGTCACCGGCAGCGGCGGCAAGCCCTGAAAGCCGATGTCGAACGTTGCCGGCGGCGCCAGCACCTCGACGGCGTCGACCGCCCCGCCCTGCAGCTTGTACTGCTTGAGCGCGGCGCAGGCGTCGTCGCCCGCTGCGGCGCCGCGCGGCGCGATGCACAGCAGTGCCGCCGTCAGCAACAGAGAACCGCTCGCCGTCATTTTCATTTTCATCTGTCTCCTCGTGCCGGCGTCTTGCGCGCCTCAGGATTTGCTGTCGAAGTGCCGGGTGATCGCTTGCAGGCCCGGCATGTCAGCCGGGACGGCTTTCATGCCGTCGGCGGAAAATTCGTTGAGCTGGTTGGTCTTTTCCGAATACGGCGCCCAGGCCGTCGCGCCCGTTTTCGGCACGCCGCTGCGCGCGAACGCGACGAGGCAGTCGCCCCAGATCCTGGCGTGCTGCCAGTCGACATCGCCGATCGTGTCGCCGGTCGCCATCAGATTGCCGAACGCATACGGCACGTCGGTCGCATGCACCGCGCCCTGGCCCTTGTCGTTCGCCTTGGTGACGTACGCGAAGCGCAGCAGATAGGTCGGCTGCACGCGCGCCGCGGTGGCGGCGAGGACATGCGACGGTTCGACGAAGGTCACGTCGCTGGCGAAGCGGTTCTCGAACAGATCCTTGGAGCCGTAGGCGGCGATCAGCGCGTCGACATCGAACTTGTACTGTTCGGCGAGTTTCTTGCTCGCGCCATGCAGCATGAAGCCCGGCAGGAAACCGAGTTCGTTGCTGTTGGTGCCGTTGATGTACGGCACGCGCGCCTGCTTGCCGGCGGCGAAACCGGCGACGACCGGCATCGTCACCAGCGTGCCGTCGATCATCGGTCCGCTGAACGAGCCGCCTTCGTTGTTGATCATGTTGACCGAGCCGAGCACCTTGTCGGCCGGCAGCGCGCGCAGCGCGGCGAGATCGTCGTCCTTGATCTTGAATTTGGCGGCGAACTTGCGCCCCGCGGTTTCCGCCGACGGCCGGTCCGGCAGATCGGTCGCCAGCATCGGCCACGGTGTGCGGCCGCCGCCGGACTGCGAATACGCCTTCGCGAACAGGCCACGCGCCTGGTCGGCGAGCATCAGGTAATTCACCGATTCGCCGCCGGCCGACTCGCCGAAGATCGTCACGTTCGAAGGATCGCCGCCGAACGCCGCGATATTGCGCTGCACCCATTTCAGCGCCGCGATCTGGTCCATGAAGCCGTAGTTGCCGAGCGCGCCGTGGCCGGCTTCCTTGCTCAAGGCCGGATGCGCGAAGAAGCCGAAGCGCGCGATGCGGTAATTGAAGCTGACCAGCACCACGCCGCGCGCCGCGAGCTTCGCGCCGTCGGTGACCGGCGGCGTCGCCGAGCCGGCGACGAAACCGCCGCCGTAGATCCAGACCATCACCGGCAGCTTGCTGCGGCCGTTCGCCGTCGCCGGTTTCCAGACGTTCAGATACAGGCAGTCTTCGCTGACCGGCTGCGGCGACGCGGTCTTGTCCCACGACATGCGGTTCTGCATGCAGTCGTTGCCGTAACGCGTCGCGTCGCGCACGCCCGTCCACGGTGCCGGCGGCATCGGCGCATGCCAGCGCAGATCGCCGACCGGCGGCGCCGCGTACGGAATGTTCTTGTAGGCGACGACATCGCCGTCGGCGGCGCCCTGCAGCGCGCCGCTGTCGATCTGCAGCACCGTGTTCGCCGAGCCCGCCGGCGTCGCGGGCGTCGCCAGCTGTTCCGGCGGCGCCGCGCAGGCACTTCCCAGCAATACGCCGCTACAGGCAATGCCGCGCAGCAGACGCAGCGACCGGCTCGGGGTGAAGATGCGGACGATGCGCGTGGCGACGACGGCCATGTGGTTCTCCTGCCATGTTGATGCGCCTGCAGCGAACCCTTCGGGTCCGTGAGACGCTTTTGGTTGTACAACTGTATAATGAAATTTGACGAAACGAAAGCGCGACCTTGCGGCAATCGTCCATTTCCCGCTGAATGCACCCATGAGCACATCGACTCCTTCGCGTCCCGCCGCCCGCCGCAAGACGGCGCGCGTGAAACCGGCAACGACACCGCAGGCGCCTCGCCCGAACCTGCGCGAGCAGCAGAAGGAGGCGACCCGCGCGGCGATCCTGCAGGCCGCGCTGCTGGTCTTTTCCGAACACGGTTTCAACGGCGCCTCGACGCGCGACATCGCGGCGCAGGCCGGCGTGCATCACGCACTGATCAAGTACTACTACCAGAGCAAGGATCTGCTCTGGCGCGCCGCCGTCAGTTATCTGTTCGAGCGGCAGGCCAAGGAGCTGATGTTCCAGCCGCCGGCCGGGCCGATGACGCGCGCCGCGCGCCGCGAGGAAGCGCGGGCGGCGCTGCGCCGCTATGTGCTGTACTGCGCGCGGCATCCCGAACATGCGCGCCTGATGGTCCAGGAAAGCGTGCGCGACAGCGCGCGTCTGCAATGGGCGACGAAGCATTTCATCAGCAACGCCTCGCATGCCGCCGAGGCATTCGTTCGCGCGCTTCAGAAAGACGGCCTGCTGCCGCCGGCTTCGGCGCCGGCGCTCGTCTACATCATCGTCGGCGCCGCGCAATCGTTCTACACGCTGGCGCCGGAGGTGCGCCGCGTCTGGAACATGGACCCGGCGGACGAGACGGTGATGAACGCGCACATCGACGCCCTGGTCGCCGTGTTCATCCGCTGACGCTCAGGTATTGACCGGCGTGCCGAGCACGCCGTTCAGCGTTTCCGGCGTCGCCGCGCGCTTGCGCGCGGCGATCTCGTCGACGATCCGCGCGTGTTCCTTGAGGCCGAGCGGATAGAACGCGATCAACGCGACCGACACGAACCAGCCGCCCAGCGGGAACCAGAACATCATCGCCTTGATGCCGGCGATCGTTTCCGGCGACTGCACCTCATTGGCGACGTAACCGATATGCGCCAGCGCGATGCCGAGAAAACCGGCGCCGAGACCGAGCGCGACTTTCTGGCCGAGGACGCCGAGACCGAACACCAGCGACTCGGTGCGCACACCGCTCTTCCATTCGCCGTACTCGACGGTGTCCGGCAGCATCGACCAGAAGCAGACGACATAGGCGGCGGTGCCGAACGCGTAGAGCCCGAGCGCCGAGAACAGCAGCGGCAGCGAGGTTCCGTCCTGGCCGAGCCGCCACAACAGCATACCGATCAGCGACGGCACCGAACCGATCAGCCACGCGGCGCGCTTGCCGCGCGTGCGCGCGATCCACGCGAACAGCGGCACCAGCACGGCGGCGCCGAGCGCGACCAGCGCCATCGCCGCGCTCGCCAGTTCGGCGCGGCCGACGATGTACTTGAAGTAGTACAGCAGGTTCTTGCCGAACAGCGTGTTGGCGAACGACGAGACCATCACCGCGCCGAGCACGATCAGCAGCGCGCGGTTGGCGAGCAGCGAACGCAGCATCTGCGGCGCGGCGCGCGTCGGCGCGGCCTGTTCTTCGAAATCGTCGTAGCCGCGCGCCGCCCAGGCGACGACCAGCAACAGCAGCGACGCGACCACGCCGAACACCACGCCCAGCACGGTCCAGCCGAGGCGCGGTGCGTCCGGCGTCGAGAACGCCTTGACGAACGGCAGCGTGCCGCCGGCGACGATCAGCGCACCGACCGTCGCGCACACCATGCGAAAGCCGGCCAGATCGGCGCGGACCCGCGCATCGCGCGTCACGCGCGCGAACAGCGCCGAGTACGGAATCGAGATCATCGCGTACAGCGTGCGGAACGCGACGTGCAGGATCGCCGTCACGATGATCGCGAACGTCGAGTCGCCGGCCGGCGCGAGGAAGCTCGCGGCGAAGATCAGGCCGAGCGGCACGCCGCCGTACAGGAAGTACGGACGGTAGCGGCCCAGCCGCGTGCGCGTGCGGTCGACCACCGAGCCGATCAGCGGATCGAGTACCGCGTCCCAGATCAGTGCCAGCATGTAGATCGCGCCGGCGATGCCGGGCGGCAGGCCGAGCACGTCGGTGTAGAAAAACAGCAGATACAGAGACGCCGTCTGCCAGTACAGGTTGAAGCCGAAGTCGCCGGCGCCCAGCGCGAGCTTGCGTCCGAAACTCATGTCGCGCGCATCGCGCGTCGTTGCCTGTGTCTGCATCGTCTGTTCTCCCCCGCTGCCGATCGATGACTGCGAACCGCTTCGCATTTCATTAACCGATTGTATAATGAGAGTCGTCAGAATGATCGGTCGCAAAAAAAATGTCAAAGCTTCTGATGGACATCGAGGGAACCCGCTTCGTCGACAGACATGGGCGTCACGCGATTCTGCGCGGCGTCAATCTCGGCGGCGACAGCAAGCTGCCGTATCCGGACGGCGGCACCGATCGTCCAAGCGATTTCGGTGACCATGCGACGCTCAGCTTCGTCGGCCGGCCGTTCCCGGTGGCGGAAATCGACGAGCATCTCGGCCGCATCGCCGGCTGGGGATTCAACACGCTGCGGCTGCTGGTGACCTGGGAAGCGGTCGAACACGCCGGCCCCGGCCGGTACGACGCCGCGTTCGTCGACTCGATCGTCCGCATCTGCGAGCGCGCCGCCGATTTCGGACTGGTCGTGTTCATCGATTTTCATCAGGACGCATGGAGCCGCATGAGCGGCGGCAGCGGCGCGCCGTGCTGGTTGTTCGACAAGCTCGGGCTCGACTATCGCCGCTTCGGCGCCGCCGACGCCGCGCACGTCATGCAGTACCGCTACGACTACGCCGATCCGCGGCGCCGCCAGGAAGATCGTTATCCGACGATGAGCTGGCCGATCAACTACAAGATGCCGGTCAACGGCATCATGTGGACGGCGTTCTTCGCCGGCCGCACGTTCACGCCGGACTGGCTCGTCGACGGCCGCAACGTGCAGGACTTCCTGCAGTCGCATTACTTCGGCGCGGTGCGCGCCGTCGCCGAACGCGTTCGCGAACTGCCGAACGTGCTCGGCTTCGACACGCTCAACGAACCGGGCATGGGCTGGATCGGCCAGCCGATGACGACGCGCCGCACGGCGCCGAACGCCGACGACCGCACACCCGTCCATCACGGTCCGGCGTGGACGCCGCTCGACGGCCTGATGGCGGCGCGCGGTCTCAGCGTGCGCGTGCCGTACATGCGCGAGACCACGCAGCCGGGCACGGTCGCGCCGGTACAGGAGCTGGTGTTCAACCGCGACGGCGTGACGATCTGGCAGGACGGCGTCGCCGATCCGTTCGAACGTGCCGGCGCCTGGCGCCTGGTCGACGGCAAGGCGGATGCGGTCGACGAGGATTTCTTCCGGCTGCGCGACGGCCGGCGCATCGATGCCGAACGCGATTTTTTGCAGCCGTTCTTCGCCGCGATGGCGGCGACGGTCCGCGCGGTGCGGGCCGACTGGCTGCTGTTCGCCGAGATCAATCCGCACGTGATCGCCGGCGGCCGCAGTTTCCCGGCCGACATGCCGGCGCGCAGCATCAATGCCAGCCACTGGTACGACGTCGCGCTGCTGCTGAGCAAACGTTTCGACAGTGACACCGATGCGAAAAGCCGCGAGCGGCTGAAGAACCGTTACGGCCTCGAACTCGCGTACATCAAGAGCATCGGCGAGCGTCTGAAAATGCCGACGCTGATCGGCGAATTCGGCACGCCGTACGATCTCGACGACGGCGATTCGTTCGCGCGCTGGGCCAACGGCGAGCGCGGTGAACGCGTGTGGGCCGCGCAGGCCGACGCGCTGGAAATGATGTACGAGACGATGGACCTGCTACTGCTGTCGTCGACGCAGTGGAACTACAGCGCGAGCAACCGCAACGATCTGCGCATCGGCGACGGCTGGAATCAGGAAGACCTGTCGATCTTCTCGCGCGACCAGCAACAGGCCGGCGATGCGGCGGACGGCGGACGCGGCGTTCGCGGCTTCTGCCGGCCGTACGTGCGCTACGCGCAGGGCGTGCTCAGGAACATGCAGTACGCGCGCCGCGAACAGCGCTTCATGGCGACGGTCGCGGTCGACGCCGCGATCGATGCGCCGACCGAAATCTTCGTGCCGCAGCCGTTCGGCGCTTCGCCGCGGATCGCGGTCTCGGGTGTGCCAACGACCTGCGAATTCCAGGCCGGACGCCAGCGCCTGCTGGTGATGGCGACGGGCAGCGGCGAGCTGCGGATCACGATCGAAGCCAGCGTGTCGGCCGGCGCGGCGGTCGTCGCCTGAGGTCAGACGCCGAGATAGTTGCCGTAGCCGATCACCAGCGTCGAGGCCACGAGCAGCGCGATGCCGAGCTGCACGCGCCGGCGGATCGCCGGCGCCGAACCTTTCCACTCGCTCAGCGCGAAGCCCCAGAGCGTCGAGAAAATGATGATGCTCGCCATGTGCAGCGTCCAGCTCGAAAAACCGAAGCGACCCATCTGGCTCTCGCCCATCGTGTAGAAGAAGAACTGGAAATACCACGCGGTGCCGCCGATCGCGCACAGCAGATAGTTGCGCAGCAGCGGCGTCGACGATGACAGCAGCTGTGCGCCGCTGCGATGGCGGCGGATCAGCAGCAGGCACCAGACGAAGTTGGTCGTGAAGCCGCCGAGCAGCACGACGCACAACACCGGCAGCCCCTGCGACAGCGGGTCGGTGCCGGCGGCCAGCGTCAGCTGGCGGATCGGTTCGCCGGCGGCGAGGCCGAACGCGAAACAGCTGCTCATCACGCCCGAGAAGATCGCGATCAGCAGCCCTTTGCGGAAATCGAATTCGGTGACCGACTGACTGCCGGCGCCGCCGGCGAGTTCACGCTCTTTCGCGCGGCCGGCACTGCTGACGACGATGAAGCCGACGATGGTGATCGCGATGCCGAGCAGCGTCATCGCGCCGCTGCGGGTCGCCGCCAGCGACAATAGCTGGCCGGCGAAGATCGGCGGCGCCAGCGTGCCGATCACGGTCGTCAGTCCGAGCGCGACCGCCATGCCGAGCGACATGCCGAGATAACGCATCGTCAGCCCGAACGTCAGGCCGCCGAAACCC
>DASSVA010000025.1:0-2155 GCA_035706385.1 Solimonas sp.
CGGTCGCGCTGTACGCGGCGCTGGTCAGCGACGTGCTGCTCGAACAGATCGGCAGCCGCGCGTCCGTGTTGATCGAAGGCCGCTTCGCCGCCAGCGAAACCTTCGTCCGCGCGCTCGCGAGCTTGCGCCGCGATCTGCACATCTACGTGTCGAGCGGGCACGACGGCGTCTGCCACGGCGCGCTGCGTCTCGTGCAGCCGCGACTCGCGCCGCCGCATCCGTTGCGGCGTGTCGCACCGCTCGACATCGATCTCATCGCATACAAGGCGCGCTGGCGGCAGCTGGCGGCGCAACAGGAGCAGGTTTCATGAAAGCCGCCGCCGTCATCGACTATCGCGAGCTGGCGCGTCGCCGTCTGCCGCATTTCCTGTTCGATTACATCGATGGCGGCTCGTACGCCGAGGCGACGCTCGCGCGCAATGTCGCGGACCTTTCCGGCATCGCGCTGCGCCAGCGCGTGCTGCGCGATGTCTCGCAACTCGATCTCGGCACGACGCTGTTCGGCCAGTCGCTGGCGATGCCGGTGATGCTCGCGCCGATCGGCCTCGCCGGACTCAATGCGCGGCGCGGCGAAGTGCAGGCGGCACGCGCGGCGCACGCCGCCGGCGTGCCGTTCACGCTGTCGACCGTCTCGGCGTGCACGATCGACGAAGTGCGGCGCGGCACGCAGCAGCCGTTCTGGTTCCAGCTGTACATGATCCGCGATCGCGCGTTCATGCAGGATCTGCTCGCCAGGGCGATCGATGCGCGCTGCTCGGCGCTGGTGTTCACCGTCGACATGCCGGTGCCGGGCACGCGCTATCGCGACTATCGCTCCGGTCTCGCCGGCGCGCCCGGCATCGGCGGCGCGCTGCGGCGTTTCGGCCAGGCCTGCCTGCGACCGGGCTGGGCCTGGGATGTCGGCGTGCGCGGCCGTCCGCATGCGCTCGGCAACGTCGCGCCGGTGCTCGGCAACGATACCGGGCTCGAGGATTTCTTCGCGTGGATGCGCAACAACTTCGATCCGCGCGTGACCTGGAAAGACCTCGAATGGGTGCGCTCGCAGTGGCGGGGGCCGCTGATCGTCAAGGGCATTCTCGATGCCGACGATGCGCGCGCCGCCGTGCAGATCGGCGCCGACGGCATCGTCGTCTCCAATCACGGCGGCCGTCAGCTCGACGGCGTGCCGTCGAGCGCGCGCGCGTTGCCGGCGATCGCCGATGCGGTCGGCGACCGCCTGACGGTGCTCGCCGACGGCGGCGTGCGTTCCGGTCTCGATGTCGTGCGCATGCTGGCGCTCGGTGCGCGTGGCGTGATGCTCGGCCGCGCCTGGGCTTACGCGCTGGCCGGCGCCGGCGAAGCGGGCGTGCGCCACGTGCTCGACCTGATCGCCGCCGAAATGCGCGTGGCGATGGCGCTGACCGGCTGCGTGAAGATCGCCGACATCGGCCGCGATGCGCTCGTCCGCGACGCCGGCTGAGCGCGGCCCGACAGACAACGAATCGACAACGAAAGAGGAGAGCCGCAGGTGACACCGAATCCATTGCTCGGCGTGCTGTTCCACTGGCTCGGCGGCCTCGCGTCGGCGAGTTTCTACGTGCCGTATCGCGGCGTGCGCCGCTGGTCGTGGGAAGTGTTCTGGCTGGTCGGCGGACTGTTCAGCTGGATCTTCGCGCCGTGGCTGTTCGCGAGCCTGCGCACGCACGATCTGTTCGGCGTGCTCGGCGCGACGCCGATGCGCACGCTCGCATGGTGCTGGCTGTGGGGCGCGCTCTGGGGTTTCGGCGGCCTGACGTTCGGGCTGACGATGCGTTATCTCGGCATGTCGCTCGGCATGGCGGTCGCGCTCGGACTGACGACCGTGATCGGCACGCTGGCGCCGCCGATCTTCGCCGGCCAGCTGCTGTCGCTGGCGGCGACCCGCAGTGGCGCGATGACGCTGCTCGGCATCGCGATCACCATCGTCGGTTTCATCGTCGTCAGCAGCGCCGGCCGCGCGAAGGAACGCGAACTCGCCGACGGTGCCGGCAGCCAGTCGGTCACCGAATTCGATTTCCGCAAAGGCCTGCTGATCGCGATCTTCTCGGGCGTGATGAGCAGCTGTTTCGCGTTCGGCCTCGCCGCCGGCGAACCGATCCGCCAGCTGACGCTGGCCGCCGGCACCGACCCGCTGTCG
>DASSVA010000026.1:0-3820 GCA_035706385.1 Solimonas sp.
CGACGCCCGGCCGTCGGCGATCCTCGGCGTCGCATTGGTGCTGCTCGGCAGCGTCACGGTCCTGATCGGCGCCTGGCAGCACCGCACCTACGTGCGCGGCCTGCCGCGCGACGCGCTGCCGCCCGGTTATCACAGCAACGCAGCGATCGCGATCGCCGTGCTGGTGGCGATCGCCGGCCTCTGCCTCGGCGTCTACCTCGCGCTCTGAGCGGTGTCGGCAAACCGCACGGCGGGCATCACGACGCCGCGTCCGGCACGAACCAGCGCATGAAGCGCACGAACGCCAGCTTGCCGCCTTTCACGACCGTCACATCCTTGGCGATCGTCACGGCCGGGTTGCGCAGCTGCGCGAGCATTTCCTTGAACGTCTGCGCCGATACGCGGACGACGATGTCGGCGTCGTCGGCAATCGCCGGCACGACCTCGCTCGCGCCGCGGCGGACGATGTAGGTGTAGCGCTCCGGCGTATCGCTGAATTCGAAGCCGACCTTCACGACCGCATCGCCGCTCGCCTGCGGATCGAGATTGACGGCCATGCCGTCGAAGAAGCGCGCGAGCGGCATTCGCGCGAGCATCGCCGGCGTCGGCTTGACGACGCGCGCCGGCAGTTTGTAGTCACCGGCCAGCTCGCCGGCGCTGACCTGATACCAGTGCCGCGCGTTCGGATTGCTGTCGGCGGCGCCGAGCGCACGCAGCGCCTTGATCCGCGCATCGCGGACATCCGTGCGATCCGGCGCGGCGCGCAGCGCGTAATCGGACAGCTGCAACACCCACTGATGCTCGCCGCGCGCTTCGGCATCGACGATCTGTCTGGCGATCGCGTCGATGCCGCCGGCGAGCGCGACCATGTGCCGCGCGGTGTCATCCGGCGCCAGCGGCTGCAGCGTCGCCGGATCGCCGTCGTACCAGCCGAGCAGGCCGCCGTAGATCGCGCGCACCGACCACGGCACGTTGCCGTAGAACGCCTGCAGGTACGGCGACGCCGCCAGATGCGCCGGCAGCGTCAGCGTCGCGGCGATCTCGTCCGGCGTGCGGCCCTGGTTGATCTGGCGGATCGTCTGGTCGTAGACGTAGCGGATCGCGTCGCGGTAATCGGTCAGCGCCGTCTCGATCGCGGCGGCGCCGGAAAGCGGCCGTGTGTGGCTCGGCACCAGCACCTCGGCATGCAGCGCGCGCAGCTTGTCGATCGAATCGGCCCATGCGCGCGGATCGCGGTAGCTCGTGCCGCGAATCGTGTAGAGATTCGGGAACGAGCGGTAGAAGTTGTCGCCGGACAGCACGACGTGCCGCTCCGGCAGCCACATGAACAACTGGTCGTCGGTCTCGCCCGGTGCGTGCACGAGCTTGAAGTGGATGCCGGCGACGGTGTCTTCGAGCGTGTCGTCGAACACGCGCGTCGGCGGCAGCGTGTCGACGGTGCTGCCGTCGTGCATGTCGACGAACGGACCGATGCCGACGTTGATGACCTGATCGGCCGGCAGCGGCATGCCGTACATCCGCTGCGAGCGGCGCGTGATCGCGGTCTGCAGTTCGATCGACGTGCGCTGCATGTTCGCGACCAGCTTGCGCTGCGCGTAGACCGGCACGTCGCGGCCTTCGGCGAACACCGCCGCGCCGCCGATGTGATCCGGGTGCGAATGCGTGTAGACGATCGCCGCGACCGGCTTGTCGGTGATCTTGCGGAACGCCGCGAGTACTTCGCGCGCCGATTCGGCGGTCTCGGTCGTGTCGACGACGATCACGCCGCCGTCGCCGACCAGCAGGATCGAATTGGCGATGCCGTAGCCGACCGCGACGTAGATGCCGTCTGCCGGATTCAGCACCTCGCGCTTGAACTCGGCGCTCTGCTCGGCGAGCGCGGCCGGCGTCGGCGCGGCGGTCGCGGGCGGCGGCGGCTGTCGGTGGCAGGCCGCGAGCAGCAGACCCGCCAGCAGGATCGTCGTGCGTTTCATCGTGTTCTCCCCAACCATGTCCCCAGACGGCGTCGAGATTAACGCCCGCGCGGCTTGCGTGAATTGTCCGCTTGGGACAGTGTTTGCGGCCACCCGCTTCGCCCGGCTTTCCATGTCCGAACCGACCACGCTCGCCTCCTGGGCCGCCGCGATCGCCGCGGCGCTGCGCGTGCGCGGCTGCGACGCGCCGGCGCTGTTCGCGGCAGCCGGGCTCGATTACGCGGCGACGAAGACGCCCGGCGCGCGCTTCCCGGTGCGCGACATGACGCGGCTCTGGCAACTGGCGATCGACGCGACCGGCGATCCCGCGTTCGGGCTCGAAGTGCCGCGCCACGTGCAGCCGGCGACGATGCACGTGCTCGGCCTGTCGCTGCGCGCGAGCATGACGCTCGGCGACGCGCTGCTGCGGATGGCGCGCTATTCGCGGCTGGTCACCGACGGCGCCGACATCCAGCTCGAACGCGAAGGAGAACACGTCAGCATCGTCTACCGCGCGCCGCAGCACGACGTGCCGATGGCCGACGCCGCATACGAAGCATTCATGGCGACCGCGGTACGGCTCGCGCGCGCGATGGCCGGCGACGACGCCGCGCCGCTCGTCTGCGAATTCCATCATCGCGCGCCGGCCGACACTGCCATCTACGAACGCAGCTACGGCTGCCCGGTGCGCTTCGCGCGGCCGCGCAATCGCCTGGTGTTCGCGCACCACCTGCTGCAACGGCCGCTGCCCGGCGCCGACGCGCAACGCGCGCGGCGACTCGACGCCGATGCGGCCGCGTATCTGGCGCGCTTCGACGCGACGCCGGTCTCGCAGAAGGTCCGCGAATGGCTGATCCGCCAGCTGCCGGCCGGCGAGCCGAAGCGCGAAGCGGTCGCCGCCGCGTTGAAGCTGACGCCGCGCACGCTGCTGCGCCGCCTCGCCGACGAGAACGCGCACTACAAGGCGCTGCTGAACGACACCCGCCGCGAACTCGCATTCGCGTACCTGCGCCAGAACCGCAGCGGCGCCGAGATCACCTACCTGCTCGGCTTCACCGACCCCGCCAACTTCTCCCGCGCGTTCCGCCGCTGGACCGGCCGCACGCCGCGGCAGTGGCGCGTACGGGAGATCAGGCGTTCTGCCCGGGTCGCGCCCAAGGGGCGCTCCTGCAAAATCGCTCCGTAGCACCCCACGGGCGCGACCGACCTTTCTTCCGGCGCCGTGGTCTGTCCAGGCTGCGGCCAGTCGCGCTCATGGGGCGCTCCTCCAGGACAGCCGTTTTTCAGCCGTTCGCCACGGCCGGCATCAGTTCCGGCGCATCGCCGGCCGCGCGCTGCAGGAAATCGAGGATCGCCGGACGCAGCCGTTCGGGTTTCGTGCGCAGTTCGATCATCGAACGCGCGATCAGGACTTCGGCGTTCGGCATGTGACGGCGCATCGCCCGCGCGTCGGCGAGCGCGTGCATCGGATCGCCGGCGTGGCCGATCACCAGCACCGGCTGCCGGACGTGGCGACGGCGGCGCAGCGACGGCACGATCGGCCCGACCAGCACGCCGTGCAGGATCGCGCGGATCACTTCCGGATCGGCGCGACCGGCGTGGATCGCGCTGTTGAGCAGCGGATACGGCGTCTCCGGCAACGCGCGCAGGGCGCGCGCGAGCAGCCGCCACGCCGGCCGCGCGTAATGCGTGACCAGCATCAGCGGCACGAGCAGCAGCGCCGCCGCCGGCACGCCGCTCTCGGCGACCGGCATTTCGAGCAGCAATGCGCGCACGCGCTGCGGCGCGGCACACGCGACGGTCAGCGCCGTGATCGCGCCGAGCGACAGGCCGCCGAGGATCGCGCGCTCGATGCCGAGATGATCCATCAGGCCGAGCACCTGTTCGGC
>DASSVA010000027.1:0-10088 GCA_035706385.1 Solimonas sp.
GCAGGCCCGCAAGGCCACCGGCCTCGAACGTTTCGACAGCGAAAGCTTCCGCGAAGGCCTCGACGTGTTCCTCGCCGATGTCAACGCCTGCGAATACACCGAATCCGGCATGCAGCGGCTGATCGGCAGCGTGGTCGCGGCACTGTCGACGCGGCTCAAGGTCCACGCCTGTCTGCAGCAGCGGCCGGAGCTGCTGACGCGGTCGATCGAACGGCCGCTGTTCGTGTTCGGCGTGCCGCGCACCGGCACGACGCTGCTCAGCAATCTGCTCGCCGCCGATCCGCATCGGCGTTCGCCGCTGACCTGGGAGATCGACGATCCGGTCCCGCCGCCGACGACCGCGACGCTGTACAGCGATCCGCGCGCCGTCGCGCGTCTCGCGCAGGAAAAGGCGATGCTCGCGGCGCGTCCGGAGATGGGCAAGTACTACCGCAATTCGGCGATCTATCCGAACGAGTGCATGTTCTTCATCCACGCCGACTTCAAGGCGCTGATGTGGGAATCGCGCGGCGTGCTGCCGCGTTATCGCGACTGGCTGTTCAACGACGCCGATTTGACGTCGACCTACGAATATCACAAGCGCTTCCTGCAGCTCCTGCAGGCCGACGCGCCGGGCGTGTGGAACCTCAAGCAGCCGTCGCATGCGCTGTGGCTGGAGACGATCCTGAAGGTCTATCCGGATGCGCGCTTCGTGTGGACGCATCGCGATCCGCTGACCGCGACCGGCTCGTTCTGCAGCCTGCTGTCGCTGTCGCATCAGGCGTTCATGGGCCGCGTCGACACGCAGTGGCTCGGCGAGAACTGCTCGTGGCAGGCCGCCGAGCACGCCAATCGCATCATGGATTTTCGCGACCGCTTCGGCGAGGACCGCGTCGTCGACGTCCATTACGCCGATCTCATGCGCCGGCCAATCGAAACGATGCGCCAGCTCTACGCGGGTCTCGGCGACGCGTTCACGGCGGAAGCCGAAGCGAGCATGACGCGCTGGCTCGACGACAATCCGCAGGACAAGTTCGGCCGCCACGAATACCGGCTCGCGCAATACGGCCTGACGCCGGAGCGTGTGCGCGGCATGTTCGAGCGTTATACGTCGCGGTATGACATCGAGCCGGAGGGCGCCTGAGGTGCTGCTCGAAAACCATTACCAGAACGCCTACGTCACGCCCGACATCGAACAGGCGCTGGCGACGTTCCGCACGCGCTACGGCGTCGCGGACGCGAAATGGTTCCAGGCCGAGACCGAGGTCTGGACGCCGTACGGCACGGGCATCGCGGTCAACAGGATCGCGTTCATCTGGATCGGCCGGCTGCAATACGAGCTGATCGAGCCGGTGTCCGGGCCGGTCGATCTGTATCGCGACGCGTTGCCGGCGCGCGGCCTGCGTCTGCATCACGTCTGCATGCGCAGCTTCGACTGGGATGCGACGCTCGCCGAAGTCGAGCGGCAGCAACTGCCGATCGTCTATCGCGGCGATTCTTCGAGCGGACTCAAGTTCATCTACGCCGATGCGCGCGACACGCTCGGCCATTACCTCGAATTCACGTCGGTGCCGGACGCGGTGTGGAAGGCGATGGGCGGGCGTTGAGGGAGTCGGCACGCATCGTCATTGCGAGAAGGCCGGAGGCCGCTTCGTCGCTGCGCTCCCCGCAATGACAGAACCGCCGAGCGGGACGGACTAAGCAATGCGCATCGCTTCGAGTCGCGTGCGCCAGGCGTCGGGCAGCGGCGCGGCGCCGCGTTCGTCGCGCGTGACCTGCACGACTTCGGCATAGACGCCGACGCGATCGTGCTGCCAGGCGATCTGGCCGAGCCGCACCGAACTGCGGCCGATCTCCAGCACGCCGACGCAGACTTCGATCGGCGCCGGATGCAGCAGGTCGCCGGCGTATTCGATCAGCGTCGAGGCGACGACCAGTTGCGCATGCGCGAGCTTGAACAGCTCGCAATGATGGATGAAGCGGTTGCGGCCTTCCTGCAGGATCGCGGCGGCGGCGACGTTGTTGACGTGGCCGATCACGTCGAGATCGGCGAAGCGGGTCGCGATCTCGCAGCGGAACGGCAGCGTCTCGCGCGTCAGCCGCGCCCGGTCGATCCGCATGCGTCGCGTTATTCGCCGGCGGCCGGCGCGGCGAGAAAGTCCGGCCGCGCCTGCGCGTATTGCGGCTGGCCGGCGAGCTTGCGCAGATTGTCGAGCGTGTTGAACGGCGCGCTGACCGACATCACGTTGATCAATGCGGCCGGGATGCCGCCCGGATCGGACAGCAACTGGATCTGCACGTCGGTGCCGCCGTCGGCGGCCGGGCTCAGCCGCCATTCCTGCCGCGAGCGGGCGATGCGCACGTAACCCTTGCGCGGCTCGGCATCCGCGACCGCGGTGTCGACGATCGTCACGGCTCTGGTCGCCGGATCCTGTCTGATCTCGCGCTGGTTGACGATGTCGCGGTCGCTGACCGGCCACGGCATCTTCATCGCCGCATAGACGCGATAGCGCGTCGCGCTCGTGCGCTGCAGGATTTCCGTCTTGACGACGAGATCGTTGAGCTTCGGCATCGCCGATGCGTCGTCGATCACCGCGGCGACCGCCGACAGCGGCGCGGCGATATGCGTCGTGCCGCGCATCTCGTGAATCTTCCAGCCCGGCACCGCGCGCGACTCGATGCGAATGCCGTCGGCATCCTTCTCGGTCTTCCAGACGTCGTCGGCGCTCGCCGCCGATGCGAAGCCGGCGAGCAGCAAGGCGGCGGGCAGGACCAGCAGCGCGCGGCGACGCATCGTCAGATCTGGCTGGCCGGCAGCCGCACGACGATACCGTCGAGCGCGTCGCTCATCGTGATCTGGCACGTCAGACGGCTGGTCGGCTCGGTGTTCAGCGCGCCGTCGAGCATCATTTCCTCTTCCTCGGATTTCGGACCGAGCTTGTCGGCCCATGCGGGATCGACGTAACCATGACAGGTCGCACATGAACAGACGCCGCCGCAGTCGCCGAGGATGCTCGGCACCATGTTGTCGGTGGCGATCTGCATCAGGTTCTTGCCGGCTTCGGCATCGACCAGATGCTCCTTGCCATTGTGTTCGATGAAAAGAATCTTCGGCATCTTGGGACTCAGAAAAATCGCTTGCGATATGAAAGTGAAAAGGAAAGGCGGGCGGCGTCAGAGCACCTGGCTGTGCGGCAGCCGCAGCACCAGGCCGTCGAACTCCGGCGTCACCTTGAGCTGGCAGCCGAGCCGGCTGTTGGCTTCGGTGTGCAGCGTGCCTTCGAGCATGACTTCCTCATTTTCGCCGATCGGCGGCAGCTTGCGCTGCCATTGCGGATCGACGACGTAGCAGTGGCAGGTGCCGCATGAGCACTCGCCGCCGCAGTCGCCGAGGATACCGGGAACCTTGTGGTCGAGCGCGGTCTGCATGATGCTCTTGCCGACCTGCGCTTCGACGACGTGCTCCTTGCCGTTGTGCTCGATGAACGTGACTTTCGGCATGACGCGTCTTATGCCTTGGTCGCGGTGAACGGATACGAACCCATGAAGCCGGCCTTGGCCTTGCCGCTGATCACGTTGCCGCTGATCTCGCCCTTGAACTCGACCTTCAGCTTCATCGGCTTGGTCGTGTGGTTGATCCACGAGATCTGGTTGCCGTCGCGCTTGAAGTCGGCGATCGGCGAGGTCGAGCCCATGCCGGTCTGCTCGCCGCTGTAGCCGCCGCCGTTCTTCTGCAGCGTCAGCACTGCCGGCTGCGGACCGGTCGGACCTTTGACGACGACGTTCCAGGTGCCTTCCAGCTCGACCGGCCCGGCCGCCGCGGCCGGCGCCGGTTCCGCGGCCGGCTTCGGCGCCGGCGCCCGAGCGTTCTTCGGCTTGGCTCCGACCCAGACCGGCAGCGAATCCCAGCCGCGCACCGTCGACGTCGACGACAGCACCGCGTTGTCGTAGTCGACTTCCCATTCCGGGAAGCGTTTCAGCACTTCTTCCATCACGACGCGGCCTTCGAGACGCGCGAGCGGCGCGCCGATGCAGACATGGATGCCGTTGCCGAACGTCATGTGCGGACGCTGCTCGCGGTTGATGTCGAACGAATCGCCGTTGACGAAGCGGCGGTCGTCGCGATTCGCGCAGGCGACCATCAGCAGCAGCGCGCTGCCTTTCGGAATCTTGCGGCCGTAGTACTCGATATCGTTCATGACATAGCGCGCCATGAACGGGCCGGGCGGTTCGAAGCGCAGCAGTTCCTCGATCGCCTGCGGGATCAGTCCCGGGTTCTCGACGATCTGGCGGCGCTGGTCCGGGTGCTCGGCGAGCGTCTTGCCCATCCAGCCGATCAGGCGGTTGGTGGTTTCGTTGCCGGCACCGGCGACGACGTTGACGATCGCGACGATCTCGTCGCGCGTCAGCTTGCGCATGTTGCCGCCCGGGTCCTTGAATTCGGCGTTGAGCAGTTCCGTCATCATGTCGTCGGACGGATTCTTCTCGCGCCAGCTGATGTACTCGTCGAAGCCGGAGAGGGCTTCCGCCTGCAGTTTCTGGTTGTGCTCGATGTCGATCGGCTTGCCGGCCTCGGTGCGGATGCGCGCGTCGACCGATTCGCGGATCGCGACCTGGTCCTGCTCCGGAATGCCGAGCAGCATGCTGATCGCGCGCATCGGCACTTCAGCGCCGAGGTTGCCGATCATGTCGAAATAATCCTTGCCGACCAGCGGGTCGAGGCTGCGCGCGCACAGCTTGCGGATCTCCTGCTCGATGCCGAGCATGCGCTTCGGCGTGATGATGCGCTGCATCAGCGAGCGATACGCCGAATGCACCGGCGGATCCTGATGAATGAACACCGCGTCCGGCATCCGCGACCTGGCCTTGATGAACTCGAGGATGTCGCCGTAATGCGAGCTCATGTTCTCCTTGTCGCGCAGGCCATGCTCGACGTCGGCATAGCGCGTCAGCGCGTAGAAGTCGTGTTCCTCGTTGTAATACAGCGGCGCTTCCTCGCGCAGGCGCCGGTACGTCGGATACGGATCCTGTGCGAGATCGGTACGGTAGGGATCCCAGGAGAGGGTGTTGGCGCTGGCATTCATGTCGGGTTCCTCGCTGTATGGAGGGCCGGGCGCCGCGCGGCGGCGGCTTCTCCGGCCGTTTATCGATGATCGTTAATGTACACGCGTGTACATTAAAATGCAAAAGCAGCTCAGCGCTTCAGGCGGTAGGCGACGACCGAATCGCCCATCGTCGAGCCGTACATGCTGTGGCCGCCGGCGGTGATGACGACGTACTGCGTGCCGTCGACCTCGTAGCTGACCGGCACCGCGACGCCGGCCGCCGGCAGGTCGGTTTTCCACAGTTCCTTGCCGGTCTTCAGATCGAACGCGCGCAGGTAGTCGTCGATCGAATAGCCGATGAACACCAGGCCGCCGGCGGTGACCAGCGGGCCGCCCGCGCCGGGCATGCCGAGATTGGTGTCGAAGTGCAGGAACGCCGGCGGCTTGAACGGCATCTGTTTCTCGATGCTGCCGAGTGGCACTTCCCAGACGATCTTCTTCTTGACGAGATCGACCGCCGTCAGCGCCGCCCACGGCGGCGCGCCGCACGGCGAGCCGAGCGGCGACATCAGCGGCGCGACGGTCGGAATCCACTGCGAACCGGCGACGTCGAACGTCATCGAGCCGACCGTTTCGATCGCCTGCTCCTTCGACAGCTTGGCGTCCTTGCGCGGCGTCAGCGTGACGATCGTCGGCACGCGGTTCGACGGCACGACCATGATGTGGCTGGCCGGGTCATACGCGCCGCCGCCCCAGTTCGGGCCGCCGCCGACCGACGGCGAGAAGATCGTGCCTTTCTCGCTCGGCGGCGTGAAGATCGGGCCGTAGTTGTACTTGCGGACCTCGCGCTTGCACAGCCAGCGGTCGATCGGCGTGAAGCCCCAGGCGTCGTCCGGCGAGAAGCCCTGCGGCGCGAGCGTCGGCATGCCGACCGGGAACGGCTGCGTCGGCGACAGCTTCTCGCCGGGTACGCCGTTCTGCGGCACCGGGCGTTCGGCGACCGGCACCAGCGGCGCACCGGTGGCGCGGTCGAGCACGAAGATCAGGCCGGTCTTGTTGTTCTGCACCAGCGCCGGCACCGTGCGGCCGTCCGGCGTCGGATAGTCGACCAGCAGCGGCTCCGACGGCGTGTCGTAGTCGAACACGTTGTGGTGGACGAACTGGAAGTTCCACGCGACTTCGCCGGTCTTGCCGCGCAGCGCGACGATCGACGACGAATAGCGGTTGTCGCCGCCGCGGTCGCCGCCGAAGAAATCGCTCGACGGGCTGGTCGTCGGCAGGTAGACCAGATCGAGATCCTGATCGACCGACATGTTGGCCCAGACGTTGCCGCCGCCGAAGCCCGCGGCCGTGCCTTTCGCCCAGGTCTTCGCGGCCGGATCGGCCGGATCGCGCGGCAGCGGATCGAACTGCCAGAGCGGCTTGCCGGTGCGCGCGTCATAGGCGAGCACGCGGCCGCTCGGCGCGTCGACGCGCTGGTTGTCGCCGATCGCCGAGCCGACCACGACCACGTCGTTGACGACCGCCGGCTTCGACGTCGCCACGACTTCGGCCTTGAACAGCGGCTTCTCGCTCGGCGGCATCGTGACGATGCCGTGATCGCCGAACGCGTCGCACAGCTTGCCGGTCTTGGCATCGACCGCGACCAGCCGGTAGTCGAGCGTGCCGAGGAAAATGCGCGACTTGCAGACCGCGCCGTCCTCGGCCTGGCTGTCGACCCAGTGCGAGATGCCGCGGCATTTCTTGTAGCGCTCGACTTTCGACTGCGGATCGAACGTCCAGCGCGCCTTGCCGGTCGCCGGATCGAGCGCGATCAGCCGCCGCGACACCGTGCAGACGACGAGATTGCCGTCGATCATGCTCGGCTGGTCCTCGAACGCGACCAGCGCGTTCTTCAGATCCTTCGGCGGCGTCTCGCCGGTGTGGTATTCCCAGGCCAGTTCGAGATTGCCGACGTTGCCGGCGTTGATCTGCGTCAGCGGCGAATACTTGGTGCCCATCTGATGCTGGTCGACGTCGGCGAATGCCGCCGCGCTCGCGATCGTCGCGAGCGACGCCAGGCAGGGCAGCAGGAAGCGTCTGCAGACGCCGGCGATATCAAGGCGCGATCGGGTTTTCATGGGCGCTCACGTGGTCGGTACAGGAAGATGGACGCGCCCCGTCCGCCTCGCGATGCGGGACGGCCGGCGTGCGGCGTGGAACGCGCGAACGGTTCTCCCCCGGTTCGCGATTAAATTAGTGTCAGAATGATGACGCCAATATAAATCGCTGGCAAGTGCCGCCGGTCAGTCGTGCCTCAGTTTGAAATTCGTCATTGCGAGAGACTGAAGGTCGATGAAGCAATCCAGCTGCATGGCGCAATCCGGCCTGCCGCTGGATTGCTTCGCCGCTGCGCGGCTCGCAATGACGGAGGCTTTATATTTTCCGCCGGTCAGACGTCCGCCGGCACGCCGCGCCGATCGCCGGAGATGCCGCTGCGACGCGCGCCGGCGCGCTCGATCGCGCCGAGCACGAGGCCGAAGTACGCGATGCCGAGCAGCAGCGCGACAGCCATCTCGCCGAAATCGCCGTGCATCTGCACGTGCGGGATCGTGATCGTCGCGAGGAACGTCATGCAGCTGAAATTCACCGCCCACGACGCCCGGCCGAGGATGTGCAGCCAGACGACGGCCAGCGCCAGCACGCCGAACAGATAGCCGCCGGCGATGCCCAGCGGGCCGCCGACGAACAGCTTCAGCGCGAGACCGAGCGCGAGCCCCAGCGCGCTGCCGAGCGCGGCATGCGGCAGCCGTGCCAGCCGGCCGTGCTCGAAGCCGGTCCAGCACAGCAGGAACAGGAAGCCGGTGTAGAACTCGGCGTTGCCGAGCAGGCCGCACAGCGCGATGTAGCCGCCGATCAGCGGAATGACGCCGAGCACCATGCCCAGCGCGCGCAGCGGCGTCGGTCTGACCGGCATCGCATCGGCGGCGGATTCGCTTGGCATGCTGCTGTCCTCCGGGAAGGGGCGGGTGGCGCGAGCGCGCGATTCGCGGCGGCCGCCGGTCGCGATGGCGATGACGGCTGTCGGCGCCGGTAGTTTCGGCGAGCGCGATTTCGACGCACAATGCACAACAGTGTCGAATTGTGGACGCCGCGAACCGATCGGGACAGTCCGCGGCGCGGCAATGCACGAACAGCCCCGGCGCGAGACCGGGGACACAGGAGGAGTTCCATGGCCCAGCCCGCCGACATGACGATCGACGCCGAGATCCGCGCGCCGACGGTGACCGCGCAGCTGATCCGTTTCGACGTGTACGGCCCGGCCGCCGGCACGCTGCGGACGCTGGACGATTACCGCGTCGATCTGTCGCTGACGCCGCGTCCGAGCAATGCGCGCGCCTGTTACCACACGCACTGGCATCCGAGCCGTTACGAGCGGCTCGGCAAGGTCTACGTGCTGCCGCCGAACGAGACGATGCAGGCGCGCAGCGACGGCAGCTCGTCGCAGACCTCGATCCTCTGCCACATCAAGCGCGAGGCGATGCCCGAGCAGTTGCAATGGAACGATCGCCGCCTCGAAGCCAGTCTCGACGTGCGCGACGACAACGTCCGCACGCTGCTGCTGCGCCTCGCGCAGGAAACCAGGCACCCCGGCTTCGCCAGCCAGACGCTGGTCGAACTGATCATCGCGCAACTCGGCATCGAACTGGCGCGCTATTGCGGCGGCTTGCAGGAAGCGCGACAGAACAGCGGCGGGCTCGCCGCCTGGCGCCTGCGGCTGATCGAGGAGCGATTGCGCGAAGTGCGCGACGCGCCGACGCTGCATGAGCTTGCCGAACTCTGCAAGCTGTCGCCGCGCCAGCTGACGCGCGGTTTTCGCGCGAGCCGCGGCTGCTCGATCGGCAACTACGTCGCCAGCGCGCGGATCGAGCATGCCAAGCGCATGCTGCTCGGCGACCAGAGCGTCAAGGCCGTCTCGTATTCGCTGGGCTTCTCGTCGCCGTCGAGTTTCTGCTACGCGTTCCGCCGCGCGACCGGCGTGACGCCGCGCGAGTTCCGGCAGCGGATGCCGCAGGTGGCGGCGCGATCGCTGAATTCGTGAGCGCGGCGCGCGCCGGCCGCTGAACGCCGGACGATGCGGGACGCGATGGCCGGTTGCCGACACGGCGGCGCGGCATCGTCATCGAAATGCCTTGCCGATGCCGCGCGCGATTCGCGAGCATCGGTTCTTCGTTCAGGAGCTTTCGCATGTCGCAGCGTTTCCAAGGCCGCAGCGTTCTCGTCACCGGCGCTGCCGCCGGCCTCGGTCGCGGCTTCGCCGAGCATTTCGCCGCCGAAGGCGCGCAACTGATCCTCGTCGACGTCGACGAGCAAGGTCTTGCCGCGACCGCCGCGCGGCTGCGCGAACGCGGCGCCGTCTGCGCGACGCATCGCGTCGATCTCGCCGACGAAGCGCAGATCCACGCGTTCGGCGCGCAACTGTGCCGCGAGCATCCGCGTCTCGACGTGCTCGTCAACAACGCCGGTCTCGCGTACGGCGAGATCGCGACCGGCTTCATCGGCCTCGGCCAGGAAAAATGGCTGCGCTATCTCGCGATCAATTCGCTCGCGCCGCTGCTGCTCGGCGAGGCCGTGCGGCCGTCGCTCGCCGCCGCGAAAGGCAACGTCATCAACATCACGTCGATGGCGAGCTACATGCCGGCGACCGCGTACGGCGTCACCAAGGCGACGCTGGCGTCGATCACCTACGGCATGGCGACGCATTTCGCCGCCGATGGCATCCGCGTCAACGGCATCGCGCCCGGCATCATGGAAACGCCGGCGTCGAAGAACAGCCTGCCGGCCGAAACCTATGCGCGCGTGCAAGGCTCGCAGATGCTGAAGCTGCACGGCGTCGCCGACGACATCGCCAGGCTCGGCCTGTTCCTCGCGTCCGACGACGCGCGCTTCATCACCTCGGAAATCGTCAACTGCGACGCCGGCAACCGCATGCGCGGATGGAGGTGAGTGGTGCTTTCGAGTCGCGCGGCGACGAGCCCGCGAACGCCCGCCGCCCTGCATGGCCGCAAAAAAATCCCCGTCATT
>DASSVA010000028.1:0-10718 GCA_035706385.1 Solimonas sp.
CGATCGTCTTCATCGACGAGATTCACATGATCATCGGCGCCGGCGCCGCGAGCGGTGGCGTGATGGACGCGTCGAACCTGCTCAAGCCGCTGCTCGCGTCCGGCGAACTGCGCTGCATGGGTTCGACGACCTACCAGGAATTCCGCGGCATCTTCGAGAAGGACCGCGCGCTCGCGCGCCGCTTCCAGAAGATCGACGTCGGCGAGCCGAGCGTCGACGACGCCGTGAAAATCCTCGAAGGGCTGCGCGCGCGTTTCGAGGAGCACCATCAGGTGCAGTACACGCGCGGCGCCTTGCGTACCGCCGTCGAACTGTCGCACCGCCACATCACCGACCGCCATCTGCCGGACAAGGCGATCGACGTCATCGACGAGGCCGCCGCGCGTTTGCGCCTGCTGCCGGAATCGAAGCGCCGCAAGACCGTGCAGGTCCGCGACATCGAGGAAACCGTCGCGCGCATCGCGCGCATTCCGCCGAAGAGCGTGTCGAGCAACGACCGCGACAAGCTGGCGACGCTGGAACGCGATCTGAAGCTCGTGATCTACGGCCAGGACGACGCGATCGATCAGCTGACCGCCAGCATCAAGCTGTCGCGCTCGGGGCTCGGCAGCCCGGACAAGCCGATCGGCAATTTCCTGCTGGCCGGCCCGACCGGTGTCGGCAAGACCGAGGTCACGCGCCAGCTCGCGCAGCTGCTCGGCATCGAGCTGATCCGCTTCGACATGTCCGAATACATGGAGCGGCACACGGTGTCGCGCCTGATCGGCGCGCCGCCGGGCTATGTCGGTTTCGACCAGGGCGGCCTGCTGACCGAGGGCGTGATCAAGCATCCGCACGCGGTCGTGCTGCTCGACGAGATCGAAAAGGCGCATCCGGACGTCTTCAACCTGCTGCTGCAGGTCATGGATCACGGCACGCTGACCGACAACAACGGCCGCAAGGCGGACTTCCGCAACATCATCCTGGTGATGACGACCAATGCCGGCGCCGAGGAATCGGCGCGCCGCTCGGTCGGCTTCACCGAGCAGAACCACGCGACCGACGCGATGGAAGTGATGCGCAAGATGTTCACGCCGGAATTCCGCAACCGCCTCGATGCGATCGTGCAGTTCGCGCCGCTCGAACGTCGCGAAATCCTGCGCGTCGTCGACAAGTTCATCCTGCAGCTCGAAGAACAGCTCAGCACCAAGAACGTGCAGCTCGAAGTCGACGAATCGGCGCGGCTGTGGATCGCCGACCGCGGCTACGACGTCAAGATGGGCGCACGGCCGATGGCGCGCGTGATCCAGGAGAACCTCAAGCGGCCGCTCGCCGAGGAACTGCTGTTCGGCAAGCTCGTCAACGGCGGCCGCGTGCACGTGCAGCTCGGCGAGAACGACAAGCTCGCGTTCGAGCTGGAAGGCCGGGAGAAGGCGACGCAGCTGGAGCCCGTGTGAAGATACGAATCGATCTGCTGCGCGGCTCGATCCCGCATCTGTGATGCTCGCCGTACTTCGGTACGGCTGCGCTTCTCGATGCGGCCTCGAACCTGCTCGCTACGATCGCTTCGCATCTTCACCGTCGCCAGTAAAAGCAAAAGCCCACCGGAAGGCGGGCTTTCTCGGCTCGGGTTCGTCGTGTTTGCGCACGACGTCGCCCTCTCGACGCCAGGATTCCGACGCTGCGCGTCGTGGGCCCTCCACGCTGCTCGGGCTCTTACTTGTCCCGAAACGTGATGCGCCCCTTGGTCAGGTCGTAAGGCGTCAGTTCGACCTTGACCTTGTCGCCGGTCAGGATGCGGATGTAGTGCTTGCGCATGCGCCCCGAGATGTGCGCGACGACGACGTGGCCGTTTTCCAGCTTCACGCGGAACGTCGTGTTGGGCAGCGTTTCGAGAATCACGCCCGCCATCTCGATGTGGTCTTCCTTCGCCATACGCCTCTACAGATTCATTAGAAGGGCGGCATTATCGGGAAAGCCCCCCCGCGCATCAACCCGCGGCTGCATCGGCGGCGATGATCGGCCGGTTTTTCCCGTCGCTGAGCGCCTGCCATTGCGTGCCCTGCAATGCTTCCAGCGGACGGAAGCGGCGCTTGTAATCCATCTTGCGGCTGCCCTCGACCCAGTAGCCGAGATAGACGTGGTCGAGCCCCGACAGGCGCGCGAGGCGGATCTGTTCGAGCACGGCGAGCGTGCCGAGACCGCGCGCCTGCGCGGCCGGATCGAAGAACGTGTAGACCGCCGACAGCGCCTGCGGCAGGTGGTCGACGACGGCGACCGCGAGCAGTTGTTCGCCGTCGCGGAAGCACCAGTAGCGCACGTCGAGCCACGAGCATTCGAGAAACGCGTGAAACGCCTTGCGGTCGAGCGGGTCCATGCCGCCGCCGGCGTGGCGCGCGGCGAGGTAGTCGCGGTACAGCGCGTAATGCTCGTCGCCGAGGTGGCGCTCGATCGTCACGTGCAGTCCGGCGTTGCGCATCTGGCAGCGTCGCTGGCTGCGGTCGCTGCGAAAGCGACGCACGTCGATGCGCACCGGCACGCAGCGCGCGCATTCGCGGCAATGCGGGCGATAGGTGTGATCGCCGCTGCGGCGGAAACCGAGTTCGAGCAGGCGCTGGTAATGCGGCGCGCCGAGGCCGGCTTCCGGATCGACGAACGCGCTGCGCGCGAGCAGCCCGGGCAGATAGCCGCAGGCGTGCTCGGTGCTGAGGAACAGGCGCAGCGATTGCGTCATGACGGCGGCTCGTGCCGCGCATCGGCCGGCACGCCGGCATCGAACCGCCACGCGCAGTCCGGCGCGGCGGCGGCGACCGCGACGCTGAGCCGCTTGAGGAACGCGTCGCGGGCGATTTCGCGCGCGCCGAGGCTGAGCAGATGCGCGGAGCTGACCTGGCAGTCGATCATCTCGAAATCCCAGGCCTGCAACTGCCGGCACAGCCAGTACAGCGCGAGCTTGGAGGCATCGCTTTCGCGCGAGAACATCGATTCGCCGAAGAACACGCGGCCGAGCGTGACGCCGTACAGGCCGCCGATCAGTTCGCGTTCGCGCCAGACTTCGACGCTGTGCGCGTGGCCGCGGCGGAACAGTTCGAGATACGCGCGACGCATGTCCTCGCCGAGCCAGGTGCCACGGCTGCGACCGCGTTCCGCGCTGCAGGCTTCGAGCACCGCTTCGAACGCGCGATCGAAGCTGAGCGCGTAATCGGCGCGGCGGATCGCCTTGCCGAAGCTGCGCGAGACATGGATTTCCCCGGGGATCAGCACCGTGCGCGGATCCGGACACCACCACAACACCGGCTCGTCCGGGTTGTACCAGGGGAAGATGCCCTGGCGATACGCGCGGATCAGCCGGGGCGGCGAGAGGTCGCCGCCGATCGCCAGCAAACCGTTCGGATCGCGCATCGCCAGATGCACGGGTGGGAACGGCTGGTGCGGATTGCGCGGGTCCAGCCAGTGCAGGCGGATCGGGCTTTCCATGTCGCGAGGCGGCCCTCCTGGAGATGCTGCTCTAGCATACGCAGGCGGGCCGTCTGCGGGAATCGTCGGCGACGAAATGCGGCGTCCGGTTCAGTGAAAGGTCGGTGCGGCGGCCGGCACGTCGCGCAGCACCCATTGCACGACGGCATCGTGTTCGAAATGCGTGATCGGTTCACTGTCGACCGGCGGCCCGGCTTCCGTCAGCCGGCCCTGTTCGTCGAAATGCACGCGCGCGCCGGCGGTCTGGATCTTCAGTTCGCCGCTGCGCACGTTGTCGTTCATCGTCAGCTGCAGATAACGCAGATCGCGATTGGCGAACTCCGGCAGCCGGCTGTCGCCCGCGGCGATGCCGGCGGCCTGATCCGGCGTGAATTCACGGATGCCGCCTTCCGGCGTGAGGATGAAATGGCGAATTTGCTGGCTCATCTGCGAATCGGTTCAGTTCTCCGGGCTCGACGTCAATATGACGGTTTTGCCGACGCTTTCAAGTGCTCCGCAGCGCGGGAACATGCTCGCTATACTTCGCTGAATCAGCGCTGTCCTTTTGCCCGGCCGCCACGGCCATTCTCCCTACGCATGTTCAAAGCCAAACCGCACGCCACCGATGAAGCCGCCGGTCCCGGCTGGCTCGAGCGCCTGCCGCGCGAGGCGGCGATGCTCGGCTGTCTCGGACTTTCGCTGTTCCTGCTGGTCACGCTGGCGAGTTTCAGTCCCGACGATCCGGGCTGGTCGTCGTCCGGCAGCGGCGCGCCGGTGCAGAACCTCGCCGGTCCGATCGGCGCGTGGATCGCCGACGTGCTGCTGTCGCTGTGCGGTTACGTCGCGTTCCTGCTGCCGTGGGCGGTGCTGCTGATCGGCGTGCGGATTTTCAGCGAGATCGCGCCCGGCGCGCGGATGCCGCGCGGCATTCGCGTCGCCGCATGGATGGTGCTGCTGGTCAGTCTCGCGGCGCTGTCGGCGCAGCACATCGGCGCGGCGCCGACCTGGGCGCCGCAGGGCAGCGGCGGGATCGCCGGCCAGGCGGTCGCCGGCGGGCTGATGGCGGTGCTCGGCGCGTTCGGCAGCAGCCTGCTGCTGCTGACGCTGGCGATCGTCGCCGCGCCTTTGGCGCTGACGTTCTCGTGGCTCGACATTCTCGATCGCGTCGGCAGCTGGGTGTTCGCGCTCGCCGCGCGGCGCATCGAGCGCGCGCCGAAGCCGGTCGCCGAAGCGCAGGACGACAACGCCGACGACGCGGCGCGTCCGGCGTCGGCCAAGCGCGGCCGCGAACCGGCCGCGGCGCGTGTCGAGCCGCAGGTCGGTGCCGCGCCGTTCGGCGGCGAGGAGCCGGGCGGCGGCAAGCGCAAACGCAAGGCGCCGGCGCTGACCGGCAGCGAGGAAGAACAACTGGGACTGTTGCCGGAAGCGCCACCCGCACCGGCGAAGACGGCGGGCCGTGCCGCGAAGGCCGAAGCGGTCGCGGTACCGGCGTTCGACGGCGATCCGTTGCCGCCGCTGACGATTCTCGATCCGCCGCGGCCGAGCGGCCATCACTACACGGACGAAGAACTCGAACGGCTGTCGCGCGACGTCGAGCGTCACCTCGAATCGTTCGGTGTCAAGGCGCAGGTCGTCGCGGCGACGCCGGGTCCGGTCATCACGCGTTTCGAGATCCAGCCGGCGCCGGGCGTCAAGGGCTCGCAGATCACCAACCTGTCGCGCGATCTCGCGCGCTCGCTGTCGGTGTCGAGCGTGCGCGTGATCGAGGTCATCGAAGGCAAGTCGGTGGTCGGCATCGAGATCCCGAACCAGAAGCGCGAGATGGTGATGCTGCGCGAGATCATCGACTCGAATTCGTACCGCAACTCGGCGTCGCCGCTGACGCTGGCGCTCGGCAAGGACATCGCCGGCAATCCGATGTCCGGCGATCTGGCGAAGATGCCGCATCTGCTGGTCGCCGGCACGACCGGTTCCGGCAAGTCGGTCGCGATCAACGGCATGATCCTGTCGATGCTGTTCAAGGCGACGGCCGACGAAGTGCGCTTCATCTTCATCGATCCGAAGATGCTGGAACTGTCGGTCTACGAAGGCATTCCGCATCTGCTGACGCCGGTCGTCACCGACATGAAGGACGCCGCCAACGCGCTGCGCTGGTGCGTCGCCGAAATGGAACGCCGCTACCGGCTGATGTCGGCGCTCGGCGTGCGCAATCTCGCCGGCCTCAATCGCAAGGTGCTCGACGCCGCCGCCGCCGGCGAGCCGATCCGCGATCCGCTGAAGACGCAGCCGGACGATCTGTTCGACGCCGCCGACGCGCCGCCCGAAGTGCCGGTGCTCGAAGCGCTGCCGCATATCGTCGTCGTCATCGACGAGCTCGCCGACATGATGATGGTGGTCGGCAAGAAGGTCGAAGAACTGATCGCGCGCATCGCGCAGAAGGCACGCGCCGCCGGCATCCATCTGATCGTCGCAACGCAGCGGCCGAGCGTCGACGTCATCACCGGCCTGATCAAGGCCAACATTCCGTCGCGGATGGCGTTCCAGGTCGCGTCGCGGATCGATTCGCGGACGATCCTCGACGAGCAGGGCGCCGAGACGCTGCTCGGCAACGGCGACGGCCTGTTCCGGCCGATCGGCGCGAGCCGCCTCGACCGCGTGCACGGCGCGTTCGTCGACGATCATGAAGTGCATAAAGTCGTTGCCTATCTGAAGCAGGTCGGCGAGCCGCGTTACATCGAGGACATCTGCGCCGAGGAAGCGCCGGCGAATACCGGTGCCGGCGACGGCGGCGATGCCGAGGCCGACCCGCTGTACGACCAGGCGGTGGCGATGGTCATCGAAACGCGCAAGGCGTCGGTGTCGTGGGTGCAGCGCCGGATGAAGATCGGCTACAACCGCGCCGCGCGCATGGTCGAGCAGATGGAAGCGGCCGGCATCGTCGGTCCGAGCGGGCCGGGCGGCAATCGTGACATCCTCGCGCCAGGTGGGCGCGATTGATCCGCTGCGTCTGTTTATCTGCGATTCAGCGCGCCGGCCGATAGTGGCGCGTCCTTATCCTCGGGTTCTCAAGATGAAATCACTGCGTGCCGGATTCGTTCTGCTGTGGACGTGCCTGAGCGCACCGGCGTTCGCCGGGCCGGCCGACGATGCCTTGCAGCGCTTCGTCGACGGCACCAAGACGCTCAGCGCGCAGTTCCAGCAGACGCAGGTCGACGAGCACGGCGAAGTGCTGGCGAAGCGCAGCGGCCGCTTCGATCTGGCGCGGCCCGGTCGTTTTCGCTGGGACTACGACAAGCCGTATGCGCAGCTGATGGTCTGCGACGGCGACCGGATCTGGAACTACGAACCGGATCTCGCGCAGGTCACGGTGCGGCCGGCCGACGTCGTGCTGAAAGGCACGCCGGCGTCGCTGCTCGCGCAGCAGCACCAACTCGGCGACGCGTTCGTCGTCGAATCGGGCGGGATCCGGGACGGCGCCGACATCGTCCGGCTCAAGCCGAAACACGACACCGAGCAGATCAGCGATTTCCAGTCGATCGAGCTGTGGCTCGATCGCGGCGTGCCGACGCGGATGAAGTTCTACGATGCGCTCGGCGGCAATACCGAAATCCGTTTCAGCGACGTGAAGACCGGCGTCAGGCTCGATCCGGCGCTGTTCCGCTTCACGCCGCCGAAGGGTGTGGAGGTGGTCGATGATGGTGCCGGGCACTAAGGCGCAGATCGGGATTGCCGTCCATGGCGGGGCGCGAAGCGGGACGGTGTTGGAATGCCATCCTTGGCGAGGCTTTGCATGACTGATCGACCCCCAGCCCGGCCATCCATGGCCGGGCGCGAGCCGGGCATAGCTTGGAGGCGCCGTCCCTGGCGAAACTTCATATGACGGATCGACCCCCGGCCCCGCCATCCCTGGCGGGGCGCGAAGCGGGACGGACGTCCACTGGACGTCCATCTGAGCCGCTTCGCCCACTCGCCGAGCGCATGCGGCCGCGCAGGCTCGACGAAGTGGTCGGCCAGGATCATCTGCTCGGTGCCGGCGCGCCGCTGCGCGTGCTGCTCGAAGCCGGCAACGTGCCGTCGATGGTGTTCTGGGGGCCGCCCGGCGTCGGCAAGACCACGCTCGCGCGTTTGCTCGCGCAATACAGCGACGCGGAATTCCTGACGCTGTCGGCAGTGCTCGCCGGCGTCAAGGACATTCGCGAGGCGGTCGCGCATGCGCAGGCGCTGCGTTCCGGCCTGGCGCCGCGGCGCACGGTGCTGTTCATCGACGAAATCCACCGTTTCAACAAGAGCCAGCAGGATGCGCTGCTGCCGTTCGTCGAGGACGGCACGCTCACGCTGATCGGTGCGACGACCGAGAACCCGTCGTTCGAACTCAATGCCGCGCTGCTGTCGCGGCTGCGCGTGTTCGTGCTGCGCGCGCTCGACGAGACCGCGATCCGCGCGCTGCTCGAACGCGCGCTGGTCGATGCCGAGCGCGGCCTCGGGCTGGCTATCGACGCGTTGCCGGCGTCGTGGCTCGACCGTCTCGCCGAAGCCGCCGACGGCGACGCGCGGCGCAGCCTCGTGCTGCTCGAAACGGCGGTCGAGCTCGGCCGCGCCGAACGCAGCCGCGACGACGCCATTCTCGAAAAGCTGATCGGCCGCGGCCTGCGCCGCTTCGACAAGGGCGGCGAGAATTTCTACGACCAGATCTCTGCACTGCACAAATCGGTGCGCGGCAGCGATCCCGACGCGGCGCTGTACTGGTTCGCGCGCATGCTCGACGGTGGCGTCGACCCAAGCTATCTCGCACGCCGCATCACGCGGATGGCGATCGAGGACATCGGCCTCGCCGATCCGCGCGCGCAGCGTCTGTGTCTCGACGGCTGGGACACGTACGAACGTCTCGGTTCGCCGGAAGGCGAACTCGCGCTCGCGGTCGCCGTCGTCTATCTCGCCTGCGCGCCGAAGAGCAATGCCGTCTACGCCGGGTACAACGCCGCGCGCGAGTTGGTCGCCAAGACCGGCAGCCTCGACGTGCCGATGCACATCCGCAACGCGCCGACGAAACTGATGAAGGATCTCGGCTACGGCGCCGGCTATCGCTACGAGCACGACGAAGCCGACGCGCTCGCGCCCGGCCAGCAGTTCCTGCCCGACAAGCTGATCGGCACCGAGCTTTATGCGCCGGTGCCGCGTGGCCTGGAAATCAAGATCGGCGAACGGCTCGCGCAACTGCGCGCGGCGCGCAAGGGCTGACGAGGCTTCAGCCGACGAACCTGTGTCGGCGGCGGGCCAGCAGCTAAAATGTCGGTCCTTTCCCGTTTTCACCGCCGATCCGCGATGCTCGACCCCAAGCTCCTGCGCAGCCAGCCCGATGTCGTCGCCGCCAAGCTCGCGCGGCGCGGTTTCGTCTTCGATCTCGAACGTTTCACGGCGCTCGAATCGCGCCGCAAGCGGCTGCAGGGCGAAACCGAAAAGCTGCAGGCCGAACGCAACAGCGGCAGCAAGCGGATCGGCCAGGCCAAGGCCAAAGGCGAGGATGCGGCGCCGATTCTCGAAGACATGGAGCGGATCAAGGCGCAGCTCGCCGATACCGAAGCGCAGCTCGTCGCGCTGCAGGACGAGTTCGACGGCTTTCTCGCCGGGCTGCCGAATCTGCCGCACGACAGCGTGCCGGACGGCAAGGACGAGAACGACAACGTCGAACTTCGGCGTTGGGGCACGCCACGGCCGGCGGCCGATGCCAAGGATCATGCCGATCTCGGCGAGGCGCTCGGTCAGATGGATTTCGCCGCCGCCGCGAAGCTGACCGGCGCGCGCTTCACGGTGTTGCGCGGTGGTCTGGCGCGGATGCATCGCGCGCTGATCCAGTTCATGCTCGATGTCCACACGCGCGAACACGGCTACGAAGAATTGTATGTGCCGTACATCGTCAACGACGCGTCGCTGCGCGGCACCGGGCAGTTGCCGAAGTTCGGCGACGACCTGTTCACGCTCGAAGGCGAGCAGCGCTGGCGACTGATCCCGACCGCCGAAGTGCCGGTGACGAATCTGCTGCGCGACGAAATCATCGAGGCTGGCGCGTTGCCGAAGAAGTGGGTTGCGCACACGCCATGTTTTCGCGCCGAAGCCGGCAGCGCCGGTCGCGATACGCGCGGCATGATCCGCCAGCACCAGTTCGAGAAAGTCGAGCTCGTGCAGGCGACGACGCCGGAGCGCTCGTACGAGGCGCACGAGGAACTGACCGGCCACGCCGAGGCGATCCTGAAGAAACTCGAACTGCCGTATCGCGTCGTCGCGCTGTGCGCCGGCGACATGGGTGCGTCGGCCGCGCGGACCTACGATCTCGAAGTCTGGCTGCCGAGCCAGGATCGTTATCGTGAAATCTCGTCGTGCTCGAATTTCGAGGATTTCCAGGCGCGCCGCATGCTCGCGCGCTACCGCACGCCGGACATGAAGAAGCCGGAACTGCTGCATACGTTGAACGGTTCCGGGCTCGCCGTCGGCCGCACGCTGGTCGCGATCATCGAGAACTACCAGCAGGCCGACGGCTCGATCGCGATTCCCGATGCGCTGAAGCCGTATCTGCCGGGCTTGGAAAGGATCGCGCGCTGAAACACGTTTAACCACAGATTTCACAGATTGCACAGACGAAAATGCTGTCTTTGTATCTGTGGAATCTGTGTAATCTGTGGTTCCTATGTCTTTGATCCGCGTCCTCCCCGATACGCTCGTCAATCAGATCGCCGCCGGCGAAGTCGTCGAGCGCCCCGCGGCGGTCGTCAAGGAACTGATCGAGAACAGCCTCGACGCTGGCGCGCGCGCGATCGAGGTCGAGATCGAGCAGGGCGGCGCGGCGCTGATCCGCATTCGCGACGACGGCAAAGGCATTGCGCGGGATGAGCTGGCGCTGGCGCTGACGCGTCACGCGACCAGCAAGATCGGCAGCTTCGACGATCTCGAACGCGTCGCCACGCTCGGATTTCGCGGCGAGGCGCTGCCGAGCATCCTGTCGGTCTCGCGCCTCAAGCTGACTTCCCGCATGGCCGACGCCGAACATGGCTGGGAGCTTGGTGGCGCGGGGCAAATCGACGATGCCGCGCCGCGGCCGGCGGCGCAGCCGTTCGGCACGACGATCGAAGTGCGCGATCTGTTCTTCAACACGCCGGGACGGCGCAAGTTCATGAAGGCCGAGGCTACCGAATTCCGCCAGATCCGCCAGGTCGTGAACCGCATCGCGCTGTCGCGCTTTGCCACCGGGTTCAGCCTGCGGCATCAGCAACGCCGCGTGCTGGATGTCG
>DASSVA010000029.1:0-4075 GCA_035706385.1 Solimonas sp.
CCGGGCAGATCGACGAGATCGAGGTCGATCCCTACGATCCGCCGGCCGACTTCCTCGCGATCAATCCGCTGTCGAAAGTCCCGGCGCTGATCACCGAGCAGGGCGAAGCGCTGCCCGATTCGAACCTGATCATCAGTTACCTGTTCACGCGCGGCCACGGCCTCGCGGCGCTGCCGAGCGGCGCGCGGCGCTGGGGCGCGCTGCGGCGCCAGTATCTCGCGGAAGGCATCATCGACGCCGTCGCCGCGTCGATCAGCGAGAAGCGCCGGCCGGAAGGCATCATCTACCAGGTGTTTCTCGAGCGTCAGGCCGCAGCGATCCACCGCGCCGTCGTCCAGCTCGACGCCGAGGCCGCCGAACTGCTGCAGGAAACGCCGACGACGGTCGAGATCACGATCGGCTGCGCGCTTGGCGATCTCGATCTGCGCATGCCGTATGTCGAATGGCGGCGCGGCCACGACGCGCTCGCCGCGTGGTACGCACAGTTCGCGACGCGCCCGTCGATGCAGAAGACGGCGGCGCAGGCCGCGTGACGCGCGTGACGATCCGCACGGGCCTCGCGACGGCGCTGCTGCTCGTGCTCGCCGCGTGCGCCGGCAGCACGCTGAAGCCCGATCCGGAGAACGATGCGGCGCGGCGCCAGATCGTGCTCGACGCGCTCGGTCAGGTCGGGCGGCCGTATCGCTATGGCGGCACTTCGCCGGACGGCTTCGATTGCAGTGGCCTCGTGCAGTACGTCTATGGCCTCGCCGGCATCAGCCTGCCGCGCACGACGCGCGAACAGCACGCGTACGGCCGCGAAGTCGATCTCGACGACGCCGAACCGGGCGATCTGCTGTTCTACAGCTTCGGCGGCCACGGCATCGACCACGTCGCGATCTATCTCGGCGACGACGAAGCGGTGCACGCGCCGGCCAGCGGCCGCACCGTGATCGTCGCCGGCGTCCACATCAAATACTGGCAACGCCACTTCGTCGACGCGCGGCGCGTGTTCCGCTGACGCGCCGCGCGACGCCGCAGCCTCTCAGACGATGATGCGGCTCGCTTCCGGCGCCGCGCCTTCGAGCAGCAGCTTGTTGAGCGTCTTCACGAAACGCGCCGGATCGTCGAGCTGGCCGCCTTCGGCGAGCACCGCCTGGCCGTAGAGCAGCTCGCCGAGATCGTTGAAGCGTTCGTCGTCGTTCGCGGTTTTCAGTTTCCCGACCAGCGCATGGCCGGGATTGAGTTCGAGGATCGGCGCCGACGACGGTGCGTTCTCGCCGGCGCGCTTGAGCATTTCCTCGAGGCGGCGCGACAGCGCGTGTTCGCCGGCGACCAGGCACGACGGCGATTCGGTCAGCCGCGACGACAGCCGCACCGATTCGACACGCGGGCCGAGCGCTTTCTGCAGCCGTTCGACGACGTCCTTGTATTCGCCTTCGAGGCGCGCCTTCTCCGGCGTCTCGATCTTCGCTTCGAGATCCTTCGACGCGCGCGCGACCGATTCGAGTTTCTTGCCGCCGAATTCAGTCAGGTGATTGACGACCCATTCGTCGATGCGGTCGGTCAGCAGCAGCACTTCGAAGTTGTGCGCGCGAAAGCCTTCGAGATGCGGCGAGCTGCGCGCCGCGGCCAGCGTATCGGCGGTCAGGTAATAGATGCCGTTCTGCTCGGCCGGCATGCGCGCGACGTAGGCGTCGAGCGAGACCTCGGCCTTGTCCGGCTGCGTCGTCGAATGGAAGCGGCACAGTCTGGCGATCCGTTCCTGGTTGGCGTGATCCTCGACCAGACCTTCCTTGAACACCGTGCCGAACACCTGCCAGAACGTCGCGTAGTCGTCCGGCTTGTTCGCGGCGAGATCGTCGAGCAGGTCGAGCACGCGCTTGACCAGCGCGTTCCTGATCTTCTCGACCGTGCGATTGCCCTGCAGGATTTCGCGCGAAACGTTCAACGGCAGATCGGCGGTATCGACGATGCCGCGCACGAAACGCAGGTACGACGGCAGCAGCTCGGCCGCCTTGTCCATGATGAAGACGCGCTTGACGTACAGCTGCACGCCGCGCGACTGCTCGCGATCCCAGAGATCGAACGGCGCGCGCGACGGAATGTACAGCAGCGAGGTGTATTCGAGCGTGCCTTCGACCTTGTGATGCGCATGCGCGAGCGGCGGTGCGTAATCGTGCGTCAGCTGCTCGTAGAACTTCGCATAGTCCTCGTCCTTCAGCTCGGACTTCGGCCGCGTCCAGAACGCACGCGCCTGATTGACCGTCTCGGTCTCGCCTTTGTCGTTCTTCAGCTTGATCGGCAGGCCGATGTGATCCGAATACTTGCGGACCAGATGCGACAGGCGCGACGGCTCCAGAAACTCCTTGTCGTCGTCGCGCAAGTGCAGGATCACCTCGGTGCCGCGATCGAGCTTGAACGACGGCTCGATCGTGAATTCGCCCTGCCCGTCGGACTCCCAGCGCACGCCGTCGGCGTCAGGCCGCTTGCTCAACACCGTGACCTTGTCGGCGACGATGTACGCCGAATAGAAGCCGACGCCGAACTGGCCGATCAGCTGCGAATCCTTCTTCTGGTCGCCGGACAGCGATTCGAGGAACTTGCGCGTGCCGGAACGGGCGATCGTGCCGAGGTTCTCGATGACCTCGTCGTGCGACATGCCGACGCCGTTGTCCTTGATCGTCAGCGTGCCGGCCGCCTTGTCGGGAATCAGTTCGACGCTCAGCTCGTCGCCGCCGAGCAGTTCGGGCCTGGCGATCGCCTCGAAACGCAGCTTGTCGCAGGCGTCCGACGCATTCGAGATCAGCTCGCGCAGGAAGATTTCCTTGTTCGAGTACAGCGAATGGATCATCAGGTGCAGCAGGTGCCGCACCTCGGCCTGGAACTCGCGCTTCTCGACAGCCATCGCTCGCTACCTCGTTTGTTCAGGAGCCGGCGTTTTAGGGTTTTGCCGCCGATTTTTCAAGACGCCCGCGCGCGGCGAATCGCAGGCAGCAAAAAACCACGGCGGGCCGGAAGTCCGCCGTGGTCTGGCATTGCAGCAGCCGGCGTGGCGCCGGCGCGCGACGATCAGCCGAGCTTTTCGGTGATGCGCGCGGCCTTGCCGGACAGCTCGCGCAGGTAATAGAGCTTGGCGCGACGGACTTCGCCGCGACGCTTCACGGTGATCTCGGCGACCTGCGGGCTGTAGGTCTGGAACACGCGCTCGACGCCTTCGCCGTGCGAAGCCTTGCGCAGCGTGAACGCCGAGTTCAGGCCGCGGTTGCGCTTGGCGATGACCACGCCTTCGAACGCCTGCAGACGTTCGCGGTCGCCCTCCTTGACCTTGACCTTGACCTCGACCGTATCGCCGGGGTTGAAAGCCGGAACCTTCTTGTTCATCTGTTCCGCTTCGAGCGCGGCAATGATCTTGTTCGTACGCATGTCGACTACCTTCCGTTGTACCTATCGTTGCTGCGCGATGAATTCGCGCAACAACGCCCTTGAATCTTCATCCAGCTCCAGAGCGTCCAGCAGCTCGGGCCGTTTCAGCCAGGTCTGGCCGAGTGCCTGCTGGCGGCGCCAGCGGGCGATTTTCGCATGATCGCCGGACATCAGCACCTCCGGCACACCCGCGTCGCGCCACTGTTCCGGCCGCGTCCAGTGCGGATGATCGAGCAGTCCCGCGGAGAACGAATCGTTCGCCGCCGACTGCTCGTCGCCGAGCACCCCGGGCACCTACCGGGCGATCGCATCGATCACCACCATGGCCGCCAGTTCGCCGCCGGTCATCACGAAATCGCCCAGCGACAACTCGAAATCCACTTCCTGCCGCACGAGGCGCTCATCGAGCCCCTCGTAGCGACCGCAGAGCAGAACCAGGTTCGGTTCTTCACTCAAGCGCTGCGCCCATTGCTGGTCGAAACGACTGCCCTGTGGCGACAGGTAGACCACCTTCGCCGCACCGAGCGCGGCTTTCGCTGCACCGATTGCGGCAGCCAGAGGCTCGGCTTCCATCACCATGCCCGGCCCGCCGCCGTAAGGCCGCGCATCGACCCGCCGCCACTTGTTCGTGCTGTAGTCGCGCGGATTGCGCGTCGACAGCTGCAACTGA
>DASSVA010000030.1:0-2292 GCA_035706385.1 Solimonas sp.
AACCCATAGTACGTCCCACGGTCACGGTGACCGGACGGTCAGCCGAAGTGGCTGCCTAACGAAGGTTTCGGTGCGGGACGACGGTTTAAGGAGTGATGCCATGTTGAACAAAGTGATGAATTTCCTGCGTGACGAGGAAGGTGCGAGCGCCGTCGAGTACGCGCTGATTGCGGGGCTGATCGCGGTGATCATCGTGGCCGCGGTGGCGCTGCTCGGCACCAGCTTCGATGACGTTTTCCAATACATTGCCGACCAGTTGAGCGGTTCCGTCACGCCGACGACCTGATCGCCTGCGCGCTCGCGCCCATGGTCATCGTCGCTCTTCTGGTAGCGTGGGCGACAGCGATTTCATGGTCGGATTGGACGCGCCGGCGCATTCCGAATGCAGCACTTCTCCTGATGCTGATTCCTGAGACCCTGGCCCTGATCACTCAGGGCCAGGGTCTGCTCGGAGAAGCTTGGCTGAGCAGTGTCGTCGGCATGGCGATCGGTTTTGTGCTGACGTTGCCGGGTTATCTGTTGCGGCGCCTTGGTGCCGGTGACGTGAAGTTCGCGGCGGTTGCGAGTTTGTTGCTGGGCGCGCCGCGAGGCTTCGAGATGGTGCTGGGCGGGTCACTGCTGATGGGTGTTGCCGCACTGGTCGCGTTGTCGAGACATTTGCCGCGACAGACGCGTTTCCCGGCGGCACCGATGCTGGCGGCGGCGTTCGTGGTCGAGATGCTCGCCGGGCCGCTGTTGCCGGTATGGCGGAGATAGCGATGAAAAGGACGACGAGGATGTCGCGCAGACAGCAGCTCGGTGGCTCCGCGGTCGAATTCGCGTTCGTCCTGCCGCTGCTGCTGTTTCTCGTTTACGCGATCTTCGTCTACAGCTATCTGTTCGTCGTTCGCGAGTCGATCGAGTTCGCCGCGCACAAGGGAATCGAAGCGGCGATCGCGGTCGATCCGGGCGCGGCCAATGCCGACAGCGAGCGGCAGACGCAGGCGATTGCCGCCGCCAATTGCGCGCTGGAATGGTTGACCGGCGTCTGCACATCGACGATCGGCGCCAACAGTCGCGTCGTGCCGCAGTACACGCCGTGCAACGGCACCGGCGTCGATGCCTGTCCGGATGGATACGGACGGGTCAGTATCACGTATCACGTGTTGAATGGCGGAACCTGGGTGTTCCCCAAGCTGATCGGCTTGCCGTTCGTCGGTACGATTCCGCCGATGCCGGAAACGATGGTGGCGACCGCCATCGCGCAGGTCGATTGATGCATTTTCAGATGCCGTCGGATGGCGGCGATGCGGTTCTTGAGCGCTGCGGTGACATCCGCCGCGCCGGCCGGGAAAGGGGACAGCTATGAGCAGTACCGCTTTGAAGATCTTTGCCGCCGTGTCGGTATTGGCGGCGATCATCCTGGCCGCGGTCGGCTACCGGATGAGTCGCGAATACGCGCAGAAATCGGAGGCCGCGCAGCAGCAGGTCAAGCAGAAGGAGGCCGAGCAGACGCTCGCGGTGGTCGCCGTCAAGCCGCTCGCGGCGTACAAGCCGATCGCCCGCGATGCGGTCGCGCTGGTGCCGGTATCGGTCAAGCCGAGCGATCCGTTCACGAGCATCGACGAAGTGGTCGGCAAGCAGCCGCTGATCGACGTCGACGCCGGCGCGCCGGTCACGCGGCGCTATTTCCGCGAAGGCAATCTGCTCGCTCGCGCGATTCCGGCCGGCTTCCAGGCGGTGTCGATCTCGGTGACTGACGTGCTCGCGGTCGGCGGCTTTCTGCGGCCGGGCGATATCGTCGACATCCTCATCTATCTGCGTGGCGCCGAAGGCATCGACAAGCCGCAGGCGCGCGTGCTGCTCGAGAACGTGCGCGTGCTCGCGTATCTCGAACAGGTCGTCGATCGCCCGCAGGGCGTCGATGACAAGAATGATCAGCGCCAGCAGCGGCAGTCGCAGCGCACGGCGGTGCTCGCGATCGCCGACAAGGACACGACCAAGCTGATGCTCGGTGCCAGCGTCGGCGAACTGCGCCTCGCGCTGCACGGTCAGGCCGAGGAAGACGCCGGCGCGATCGTGGCCGCCGACGGCAGCGCTGCGACGCAGACCGCCGCAGCGGGCGCACCGGCCGCCGCGCCGAAGGCGGCAAGCGGGCAGCTCGACAAGGCGATCACGACCGAGGAACTCGGCCGCATCAAGCCGCTGCATCCAGCCGCGCCGCGCGCGCGCATCGAAATCATCCGCGGCAACGACCGCAGCACCGTGACCACCAAGTAAGGACGATCGCGCCATGCCTATCAAGATCAAGTC
>DASSVA010000031.1:0-4585 GCA_035706385.1 Solimonas sp.
TCGACGACCATCCGTTCGTCGACGTCGGCGAACGCGGCTTTCGAGCCGGCGCGGCGCAGCGTCGTGCCGAGACAGCAGTAGACATCGTCGACGGCGAGCGCGTCGCCGAGCGCGGCCGGATCGGCGAAATCGCTGATGATCGTCGTCAGCCGCGGATCGGCGACGTCGAGCGGCCGGCGCGCGACGACGCAAATCTGCGTGTACGCCGGATCGCGCAACAGGCGTGCGAGCACGCGCCGCCCAACCAGTCCCGACGCGCCGGCCACGAGTGCGCTGCGCTTCATGCGATGCTATCCCCGATGTTCTTGTCGTGAACCGCCGTACGTGCGGCGGTTCGAACCCTATATACCGGAAATTGCGCGGCGCCGGAGGTTCGGCGCGCGCTGCGAGGATCGCCATGTCGGTCGAGACGCCGTTCGAACTGCATCCGCAACTGGCGGCCGACACGCGGCTGGTCGGCGACTGGCCGCTGTCGCGCGTGCTGCTGATGGACGATGCGCAGTTTCCATGGCTGATCCTGGTGCCGCGCCGGCCGGCGCTGCGCGAGATCTACGAGCTGGCGGACGCCGACCAGCAACAGCTGCTGCGCGAATCGAGCGCGCTCGGCCGCGCGCTGATGCAGCTGTTCGCCGGCAACAAGCTCAACATCGGCGCGATCGGCAACCTGGTGCCGCAGCTGCACGTCCATCACATCGTCCGTCATGCCGGCGATGCCGCGTGGCCGGCGCCGGTCTGGGGCCGCGTCGCCGCGCGGCGCTACGACGAGCGCGACGCCGCCGAGCGGCTCACGCTGCTGCGCCGGCGATTGGCCGGGCTGATGCCCCTGGCCGGCTGAACGGCGCTTGTTGGTCCGCCGGGCGCTGCCTAGACTCGCCGACCGAATTTGCGAGGGCTATGGCGATGGACAAGGTCACCGGCAGGAACGTGCTGATCACCGGCGCGGCGATGGGCATGGGCAAGCTGTACGCGCAACTCGCCGCCGGCGAGCGCGCGAAGACCATCGTGCTGTGGGACGTCAACGCCGGTGAGCTCGACAAGACCGCGGCCGAACTGCGCGCGCACTGCGAACAGGTCGTCGCGCAGGTCGTCGACGTCTCGAAATACGAGGCGATCGCCGCCGCCGCCGCCGAAGTGCGCGCCACCGTCGGCACGCTCGACGTGCTGATCAACAACGCCGGCATCATCCGCGGCAAGTATTTCTGGGAACACGACGCGCAGCGCGACATCGGGATGACGATGGCGATCAACGCGCTCGCGCCGATGTACATCGCCCGCGAATTCCTGCCGGACATGCTCGCCGACCGCAGCGCCGAGCGCCGCATCGTCAACATCTCGTCGGCGGCGAGCCTGGTCGCCAATCCGCGCATGAGCGTCTACTGCGCATCGAAGTGGTCGTGCACCGGCTGGAGCGATTCGCTGCGCCTGGAACTGCAGCAGGCCGGGCATGCGCACGTCAAAGTGCTGACGGTCTGCCCGACCTACATCTCGACCGGCATGTTCGACGGCGCCAAGCCGATGCTGATGACGCCGGTGATGACGCCGCAGTACGTCGTCGACCGCGTCTGGCGGGCGATGAAGCGCGGCAAGCCGCGGCTGATCCTGCCGTGGACGGTGTACCTGTCGAATGCGCTGAAGGGCCTGCTGCCGGTGCGCCTGTACGACTGGATGGCCGACCACATCTTCGGCGTCTATCACTCGATGGATGAGTTCAAGGAACGCAAGTAACGACCACCGGTCGGCGCACGGCGTCCCTTCGCGCCATGCGCCGCCGCGGCTGCCGTGAACTGCGGCACGCTGCGCTCGCCGGAAAGTCGGATTGTCCGACTGGCCGGCGCGGCCTTATAAATGCGGACCGGCCGGAATGCTGCGGCCGCGAAGGGGATTCCGTGAACGCAACGAACCGAATGAAGCCGATCGCCGCCGCTCTGGCCGGCGCGATCGCCGTGCTGCTGTCCGCATGCGGCAGCGATGCGCCGAAGCCGCTGACGGCGAGGAATGTGTCTGCGCCGATGACGCCGCCGGAGTACCTGCCGCCGGGCCTGTCGACGACGCTCAAGCAGGGCGAGGTCGTCAGCCTGAAGGCGCCGACCGTGCTGCTGCTGCATCCGCAATTCAAGGGCGAGGCCGCCGACAAGCTCGCGCCCGGCACGCTCGTCAAGCTCAAGGCGCGCACGCTGAACACCGAAGGCCCGTGGTGGCTGGTCGACACCTCGACCGACGCCGGCTGGATTCCCGAGTCCGAACTGCTGCGCAAATAACGTCGCGAGCAGCCCCATGCGCGGCATGGGGATGCCAGCGTCGCGAATCGACGCCGGCCGCGCCGCTGACTCCGCAGCCGCGCAACCTGCCGTGATTGCGGCGATCGGCACCCATCTGGCTGCCCGCGACGGATGCCTTGGCCGTGGATGCAGGCCGATGTGCGCGCTGCGGCAAGTTCATCGGCGGCAGCGGTCCGCTAAGATGAGCCCACCAAAAACGACCAACCAGGGGGACACGAAATGAACTACTTCGTGACCGGCGCGACGGGTTTCATCGGCAAATTTCTGATCGGCCAGCTGCTCGCGCGCGAGGACGCCAAGGTGCATGCCCTGGTGCGGGCCGGCTCGCAGGACAAGTTCGACGCGCTCAAGGCGCGTTACGGCGAGGCCGGCAAGCGCCTGCACGCCGTCTACGGCGACGTCACCGAACCGGGCCTGGTGTCGGACGCCGATCGCAAGAAGCTCAAAGGCAGGATCGACCACGTCTTTCATCTGGCCGCCGTCTATGACATGAACATGGACGACGAGACCGGCAACCGCATCAACAACGAAGGCACGCGCAACGTCGTCGCGTTCGCCAACGAGCTCGGCGGCGACGTGCGCCTGCATCACATGTCGAGCGTCGCGGTCGCCGGCGGCGATTTCTCGGGCCGCTTCGACGAAGACATGTTCGACGAAGGCCAGCGCCTCTCGCACCCGTATTTCCGCACCAAGTTCGAATCCGAGAAGATCGTCCGAGACGAGGCGACGGTGCCGTTCCGCGTCTATCGGCCGGGCGCGGTCGTCGGTTCGTCGGAAACCGGCGAGATGGACAAGATCGACGGCCCGTACTACTTCTTCAAGAGCGTGCAGAAGATCAGTCACGCGGTGCCGAAGTGGCTGCCGCTGCTCGGCGTCACCGGCGGCAAGGTGCCGATCGCGCCGGTCGACTACGTCGCCAGGGCGATCGACTACATCGCGCACAAGCCCGGCCTCGACGGCAAGTGCTTCTGCCTGATCCAGTCCGATTCGCCGACCGTCGGCGAACTGATGCAGACGATCATGGAAGCCGCGCACGGCCCGAACTTCGCGAAGGAACTGGAAGTCCCGCCGATTCCGCCGCAGGTCAAGATGCTCGGCGAGCGCGTCGCCGACGCGATTCCGCCGCTGCTGAAGAAGCGCGTGTCGGGCGCGATCGGCATTCCGGTGTCGGTGCTCGGTTATGTCGTCAATCGCGCGGTGTTCGACGACAAGGAAGCGCGCAAGGCGCTGAAAGGCTCCGGCATCAAGTGCCCGGACATCCGCGATTATTGCGACAAGCTCTGGCAGTACTGGGAGCTGTATCTCGATCTCGACACCAGGCTGCCGCGCGGCGCCGTGCAGCGCGTGTCGGGCAAGGTCGCGGTCGTCACCGGCGCGTCGAGCGGCATCGGTTTCGTCGTCGCCAAGAAGCTCGCGGCGGCCGGCGCCAAGGTCATCCTCGTCGCGCGCACGCGCGAGAAACTCGAACAGACGCGCGACATTCTCGAAAAGGCTGGCGGCGAGGCGCACGTCTATCCGTGCGATCTGTCCGACCTGAAGGCGATCGACGCGTGCTGCGCGGAAATCCTGCACGACTTCGGCCACGTCGACATCCTCGTCAACAACGCCGGCCGTTCGATCCGCCGCGCGGTGATCGAGTCGCTCGACCGCTTCCACGATTTCGAGCGGACGATGCAGCTGAACTACTTCGGCGCGGTGCGCATGATCCTCGCGTTCCTGCCGAGCATGACGCAGCGCAAGAGCGGCCAGATCATCAACATCAGCTCGATCGGTGTGCTCGCCAACGCCGCGCGCTTCTCGGCGTACGTCGCGTCAAAGGCCGCGCTCGATGCGTTCTCGCGCTGCCTGTCGGCCGAGGTCAAGCACGTCAACATCGACGTCACCGCGATCTACATGCCGCTGGTGCGCACGCCGATGATCGCGCCGACCAAGATCTACGATTACGTGCCGACCTGGTCGCCGGACAAGGCCGGCGACACGGTGATGAAGGCGATCCTGCACAAGCCGAAGTCGATCGCGACGCCGCTCGGCACCGCGGCGGCGGTGTCGTACGCGCTGTGGCCGAAGCTCAACGACTACATCCTCAACAAGGGCTTCCACCTGTTCCCGTCGTCGTCGGCAGCGAAGGGCCGCAAGGAAGGCGCCAAGCCGACGCTCGAACAGGTCGTGTTCGCGAACCTGTTCAAGGGCGAGCACTTCTGATCGTCGGGCCGATCATAGGCAAGGCGATTCGTCATTCCCGCGAACGCGGGAATCCAGGCGGCGTGCAGGCCGTGCCGGGGCCTCGTCGTTTATCAACGTTGTAA